>JAKDNQ010000545.1 GCA_030456405.1 Nitrospira sp. | reverse complement strand
CGCGAAGGCATTTGGGCCGATGGATTGGACACAGGGATATTTGTGATGGGGGTTGAATCGGGCATGCAGCTTGTCGAAGCCTTGCCGGACGTGGAGGCCGTCATCGTAGATCATGAAGGCCACGTCCATGTGTCCTCAGGGTTGCGGGATAGAATCCGCAAGCCGTGAAGCAGAGGGTTAGTGGTCCAATCGATAGCTCATCGGGATCTTGATAGTCATGTGCGGCTGTCCTAATGGACGAGGTAAGTGGAACGGGGCTGCCTGCCTCAGGGTGTCAAGCGCAGCTTTGTCGAGCCCAGGATGTCCAGAACTCTGAAAGACCTCCACCTCGCCAAGATTCCCGTACTCATTGATGACGGCTCTAACCACCACTTTCCCTTCGGCTCGATCTACTCGGGCTGATGCGGGGTAGCGTTTCAATTCTTCCACACGACGTAAAATTGCTTCAGAGAGCCATCCGTAGTCGCGCGTCGCCGGGGCGTTCGATGGCGCCGGGGAAATGGCTGCCACCTGTGTCTGTGCAGAAGCGTGCTCCGATTGTATCATCTGTTCAAGAATTGCGGCTTGCGCGCTTGCCCGCTCCGTCTCGGTAGTAGTCGAGGTCGAGACTGCCATCGGGGTTTCATCCTGTCTTACACCGGATTCAGTTGGGGAGGCTACTGGCGCGACAGTCTCTTGCCTGATTGGCTCGGCTGGTTGTATGGGGTGAGTCGCTGACGGTGAGAGAGTCGTAAGTTGTGGTGGGGGAGGCTCAGTGACCACCGGCGTATCGGTCCGTTCAGCAGTCGATATAGTCGTCTGTCGTGCAAGCGGCTGGGGTGCCGGAAGTGACTGTGTCGGCGCAGACCGCTGCACGGGGGGAGAGGGAGTCGAGGTCGTCGACGGAGCAGAACGGGCCGGAGCCTGGGTCTGTGGAGATGCAAGTGATTGAACCGATTGGGCCGGTGACACCATGGCCACATTCCACTTAAACGTGTCGTCCTGTGGCGCGAGCTGAATTTGTTTTACTGTAAGGGCTGCAGCGAGCGCCACGGTGCCGTGCAACAAGAAGGAGATCAACCATGCCTGGATATGTGCTGCATTCGATTCTCCTGCGCGATTTGGTCCAGCAGCGATCACAGTCGAATGACCTCCAAACTGACTTGTTGAAATCCCAACCCTCGTACTTCATCGACCACGGACACGAATCGTTCGAGCAGCGTGACTTTATCCGCGCGCACGACGACCGACGATTCTCGAGGTTCTTTGTTCAGCGCGTTCTGGAGCCCCCCTTCAGGAACAGCGCGGTCGTTGAGAAAGACCGCGCCATCGGCAGTCAGGGTGATCACCAGAGGGGCTTCTTTGTGATCGCCGACCTCCTTGGCTTTCGCCAAATTGACCGGAATCTGTCCGCTGCTGATAAAGGTGGCGGTGGTCAACACAATGACCAACAGAACCAGCATCACGTCTACGAGGGGGATGACGTTGATTTGGTCAATGTCCCGTTGCATGTTGTTCCTTATATCGTGCGAGGAGCTCGGCCACTTTCCGACGGAGTACGTTGTTCATAACGACACATGGAATTGCGACAAGTAGTCCGACTGCCGTGGCTTTCAGAGCAAGGCTGAGCCCGATCATGATGGCAGTGACGGCCATGGTCCCGGAGGTTCCCATCGTATGGAATGTCAGCATGATACCGAGCACAGTGCCCAGCAGGCCTATATATGGAGCATTCGCGGCCACCGTGCCGATAATGACCAGATGTTTGGTGAGCGCCATCTCCAATCCCAGACTGTTGGGATATTGTGTCAAATCGACACGGCGGTAAAAAAGCCATCGTTCCACTGCCACGGCCACTGTCCATACGCTGAGCGCTAACAGAAGCCCGATGACACCATAATCGACAAGATTTTGTAGGCCATTCATGGGCGTGGTTTCACAGTTCCTATTTTAATCACAGACCGGTAGAACAGGAACCGTTGTGAGCGTCTATCAATGCCAGATCGCGAAAAAGCCTGTCAATGCTTTCGTGTGGTCGGTTGGGCTGGCCCGGACGTATTCG
>JAKDNQ010000148.1 GCA_030456405.1 Nitrospira sp. | reverse complement strand
TCGACTTTTCTTCGCTCGACTCCCGACCGCGGCGTCATGGCCACTGACACGATGCTCTCGAACGGTTGACAACCTATGTTCATAGAGCCTAGCATGATGCACATCCTGCAAGATGGACGGCACGATATGAGAAAGACCTCGGCAGTACGACACAAGCATCTACAGATCGATCAAGACAAACTGGATCGCGCCAGGTCGGTGCTCGGTGCAAAAACAGAGACTGAAGCCATCGAACGGGCCCTCACGCTCGTTGTGGACGAAGATCACCTCGATCAACCATTAAAACAGGTCAAAGGCCGGATGCGGTTGCGCAAAGTCTTCCGTTAAGATGCGTCGCCTCGTCTTCGACACCAACCTGTACATCGATTGGCTCAATGCCGGAAAGCACGGAGCCATCCTTTTCCAGGCCGATACCTTTAAGTTCATGAGCTCCGTCGTCATGATGGAACTCCTAGCAGGGGCGAGCGCTCCACGCGACCGGTCCCGTCTTCACGATCTTTTCACAACGTTCACCAAATTAGGCAGAATAGTGACTCCTTCTTCCGCCACCTACCGAGAAGCCGGTGACGTCTTGCAAGAACTGCAAGTTACCCACGGATATGACCTCAAGCGACGTTATTCATTGGCCAACGATGTCTTGATCGCGCTGTCCACCCGAGCTATCGGAGGAATGGTCGTCACTCAGAACACACGAGACTTTGTAGCCATTCAGTCTATTCGCCCATTCAGGCTCAGGCTGATCTCTTAACAACACCCGCTCCGACAGCCCGCTCCGCTTCCGAGCCGCTATTGAAACGGGAACTCATTCATTCATCGCCAGTACCGGACGCGGACAGAGGCGAGGCAGGAGATCTTTGAGTACATCGAAGACTTTTACAATCGGCAGCGGTGCCACTCCACACTCGACTATCAGTCCCCCGCGGAGTTCGAAGCCAAGGCGGCAGTTGCTTAGTCAGGTATCCACGAAATCGGGGAAAGATCAGAAGTCGCAGCTCGGTTAAGATGCGACGAATCTAATAGAAAAAGCTCCGTCCTTTTTCAAGGGCGGAGCCTTCGAACATGCAATGTTTACATTATGCTTGGATAACGTTTCCGCTATACATTCACGATGTTTCCATTGCCTGTTCTCATTCATACCGTATCTTGCTCAGATGTCGTCTGGTACTAGGAAAAGCCCTAAAGCTCGTGCAACGATCGGTGCGTTCAGCGTGGACCTACAACAACCAAGCGGCCAAGTTCGGAAACACCAAACGTAAGAAATCAGGCGGTCCAGTGCACCGAATAAGTTAGGGACGTTAAGGAACCTGCTTCTTCTCTTCCCCTTCCGGCTCAGATGACTTGCTTGGCTCGCTGCGATTTTTCAGGATTACGTGTTGAAACCTGGTGGATTCCCTCTTATGAACCACGATGCTACCGGACTGATGAAGATCGGGTAGGGATCTCTCGGCATCCTTTCCTCTTTCATGCGGTTCGAAGGGGCCGGCTGATGAACTCTGGGGAGAATAACGGTCGAATGGGCGAAGCACTTCACGAAGGAGCTGAATTTCGGGCAGCGCACTTAGCATCGGGTGATCCGGATGGTTGCCAGTCAGGGCGGTAATGAGTTTTTCCCAGTCAGCCGCACCTCCCGCAGGTCCGAACGCGCTCCGCAGCTTCGAAAAGGCGTGGGTGTCTCTCAATCCCGTCCGCGGAACAGAACAATTCGAGGCCGTCGATCAGCAGGCGCAATCCCTCTGTGTACACGGGGGGATGGATGTGGAGGCCGGCTGCGACGAAGGCCTCCTGTGCGGACAAGAGAGCAGATGGATCACCCCGCAAACGACACCAACCCCGAATCACTTGAGCGTCGGGAAGATGACCGCGCATCTCGTCCAATTTGTGCAATAGGGCCTGCACTTGCTCGAGTTCAAGGCAGCGAAGGTAAAAGTATCCAAGCACGAGGACAGCATTCGTTCCCCTCATTTGATCGGATTTTTCCAACACTTTTGCGGCGACCATACGGGCTTCGATAATGGCTCCAATGCTTATATAGGCCAGCAACAAGTCGGCAAACGGCTGTGTACGAAGCGTCAACTCTAATTTTCCTATTCGAGGTAAATCGCCCTTTAGGCGGACCTCCACGGCTACAGGCCCTTTTTAATTCATCCCAGCAAAATACTTCTCCAATCCTGCTGGTGCAAGGGTCAGACCCCTTTAATCCATCCCAACACTCCTTCATAAAACTCACGCGCCCGTTTCAGATCCGTCACGGGATAGCAGGTAAAGGCAATTTCAATGACTTTCATTTTTCGCCACCTCCTGTTGTTGCGCTCCGCCTAACGCCTGAATTAAGCGGCGTCGACTTGAATGAATTGTTAGGTCCCAACCAGTTGCCAGAGAAAAATGATGGTTGCGATGAGACCGAAAGCACTACGCACTGCATGGAACCGACCCCACTTGACCAGAAGCTCATGAGTCTCGGCAGAGCCCAGATCACGGCCGGGAGCAAGCAAAGGCTTGTTGATGCGAGGCTCCAGGATGATGAGCGTGAAAGGCACGACCACTAGAATGCAAAGCGCTGCAACAAGCCACGGAGTGCCTGCGCCAAGCCACCATGCGCCCGTGCCACAAAGAAAGCCGATGACTGCAAGCGGCGCCTGCATAATGGTAGCTCTCTTGTAGCTTGGCGCCCATTCCGTTGCCGCGAGCTCTGTTGAACAGCCCATCCGTGCGGGATGCTCGACGAAGTTGATGTAGATAGCGGCGCCGGCAAAGATTGCGGAGGCTAGCGTTGCGATGAATTGGAGAACCGACAGCATTTGGTTACTTCCTCCTGGGCCTTAACGCTTCGGTTCAGCGGCGGACTGCTTGTGGGCCATCCGCTGCCACAGATTGCTAGGCGGCGCACGGCCTTATCTATGGCTTCCCTTTCTTTGTTGAGGCGATTGCCTTGTTGTAGTTCAACGCCAGATCGACCCAGTACTGCAACACGGCCTTCGTTCTCAGAGATTCGGCGTCGACATACACATAGCCTCGGTACTCTCGGCCCTTCATCACCACAGTCCGGCAGTCTTTGCGTTTCAGCACCCCATCGTGGAACGCCGGATCGATCCGGCACATGATTCGGCCAGCACGCGCGCTGATGCACATCTTGCCGCGCACCATGAACGCTGTGCTCCCAAACATCCGCTTCTCCTTGATGTTGGGAACGTGCGCCAATGCCGCCCTGACCCTGCTCGATAATTTGTCGTCGTGCGCCATTCAACTTGCTGGGTCCGCTATTTGGGGAACGGTGCGCTGTCAAAGTAGATGTCGAACGACTTGATCTTGCCATCCCGTACTTGGAATACTTCGGCCACATGGCTCTCGAAGACCGGGCCACCAGGTGGCTGAAGCTCATATCGGGTCAAAGCGCAAGTCCTTTCTCCCTCGACCAGGATATCCTGGATTGTCAGCGCCTTGATCATGGAGTAGAAACGCTTGGTTGCCTCAAGGTACGCGCCTTTCCCCGATACGCGCTTGATGGGCGTCGTGAACCTGGTGAACAGCATCTCGTCAGCCAAGAAGGTCTGCCAGGCTCCCTTCTGCTTGAGGGAGTCGAAGTAGCCTTGAATGGTTTCTCTAGTTGTCATGTCATGTCCTCCTGTTGGTCTCCGCTCGCTCTGGGAACAGGCACCTGCCGCCTAACGCCTGAATTAAGTCGCGCCGCGAAGCGGCGTCGGTTTGAATGAATTGTTAGGCCCAGCCTCATCATGCCGCCGCGCATTTCTTGATCGTGTCCCATGTGCGTGTTGTGACGTTCTTGCCAAGCGTCTTTTCAATGAGTGTCATGAAGATTGGGCCGCGCTCATGTGGAACATAAGCCGTGAACACCTCAGCGCCTTTCATGGCTAGGATTTTGACGCCATAGAGCTCAATGGGCAGCAATAGGTTTTCCTTGTGCGGTTGACTCAAGAAGGTCACAACTCGTTTTGCCTTTGGCGAGACGCGAAAGTCAGAGTAGAGGTCCGTCTTGAGCAACGCGAGCAGGTGGTCAGTGGTACGCACAATGACAGGAAAGCTACGACGAAGATATCTCTCCATGCCGGATTCAATAATTTTGGCCAGATTCGATTCTTGTTTTTTGACTCCCGTAAAAACCACGTTGCCACTGGATAGAACCGTTCTCACGTCCGTGAAGCCCATCTTCTCGAAGCACGCCTTGAGATCGGCCATCTTGGCGTTCATTGGACTGACACCGCGAAGAAATGCAACGTAGCGAGGCATTGTTAATTCTGAAACTGCGAATTATTGATGCCTGCGGCCAAATATCCGTATTCCCAATCAGACATGCTGTCGAACACGAAAAGATGAACGGTTGAGTTTCTCATGAGCTGACCTCAAAGTTTGGTCTGCACCTAACGCCCAGGTTCAGCCGCGGACTCGCCGAACGCGGGGCCGTCTGCGAGAACCTGTTGTTTGGGCGGCTGGCCGCGCTGCCTGCGCAGCGGAAGCACATGTCTTGTGCGACTCAACTTGAACGTTCTGTGTTCTCGAACAATTCGACGGCATTGCCAGACGGATCTTCAATAGGATTTGTCGGCCCGCTCCTGCCTCAGCCACTTCACCGCGAAAGCTTGCTCCCGCTTTGCGCAAGTCCTTGATCATGCGGTCGAGATTCTTTGTCACAATCATGAATCTGCTCCAGCCGCCAGGCTTGGGATGGCCCCCCGCCTTGCCAGCGCTACCAGCACCTGGCGCGTTGAGAAAGAGGTGCAAATCCTCACGTGTCAGTGCAGCGAACTTCCCCGGGTTGTGCATCTTGATAGACCGAGACGGTCACGATTAAAACCAACGGACTTGTCAATGCTGTTCACGATGTATCGAACAGATGCCATGTCGTTTTCTCCTCTATCTAAGGAACATGATGAGCGCGTGGTGATCTCGATGACCCGTCTGACTCATTTAGCCTTTCTTTGATGAATCGTCACGGAATTCCCATCGGGGTCGGAAACGATCGCCATGTGGCAAACGGGTGTCTCCATCGGTTCGAGACGGAACCCGCAGCCGCTCGCTCTGAGACGGTTAATTGCGGAATCGAAATCGTCCACCTCCAGAGCGACCGAACCGCCCCCAGCTGACGGCTTCCAATCAGGCGCGCCGTTGCCGATGGCGAGCGTGCTCTTCCCGATGTCATATTCGACGAACCCTTTTCCCTCTTTCCCAATGAACCGAGCCTCCTTGAGGCCTAAAACTCCTTCATAAAATTGACGCGCCCGTTTGAGGTCTGTGACGGGATACGAGGCAACGGCGATATCGATCACCTTCATGGCTTACTCCTTTCGATGTGTATGTGCATAACGCCCCCTCTCATCGAATGGTCGCATGAGGCTATTAGTGCGCCTACTGGGAATTCCCCGAGAGTGATTGGAGATAATGCGACTCAGTCGCACCGTGAATAGCGTGGATAGGCCGTTTCCTTTCGTTCCACACGCGTTTGCGTAGCTTGTAGACTCTCAATCCGCGCGGCTCTCCGCTGGCAGGCTGCGGAAAAACTCGGTTGATGCCAAATATGGCTGGAAGTTTGCGTTCGTTGCTTTCCACCAGAATCACGCCCGCAGCGACTAACGATAGCGCTTCCGAGCTTGCTCAATGATGTTTCCCCAGGATGGCCCGGATGAGTCCTCCACTGCGCGCGGGTCCCCCAATCCTTAATTTCATTTCCAAGGGTAGCCTGGTCGATCCTCGATTGCGCGCGTCGAACGAGCACATTCCTATCGTGCGCGTTCCGCGAGCAGGAGGACGATTAGGCTGCCCTTCCCATCCTTCCGAGGCCGCGCGTTGCGCGAGCACCGTTCTTGCTCAATGATCCCTCCCAG
>JAKDNQ010000544.1 GCA_030456405.1 Nitrospira sp. | reverse complement strand
TGGAGAAGGAAACGGAGCACCTCTTCGATCTCTTCCTGATGGTGAATGAAATACCCAGCCCGCGACTTTTCATGCGGCCCCACGCGGACTCCCATGGCAAGCCCTTCTGACAGCTCAAAGACATCCTCGTCTGTGTCGTCATCGCCGATGAAAAACAGATGAGTCTGCCGCAGATGACGCATGAGAGCCACAGCCGCATGTCCTTTTCCTTCTTGCCCTGGATACAGGACATTCACCGATG
The DNA here is from genome assembly GCA_030456405.1 of Nitrospira sp. Next base: position 1,806 of record JAKDNQ010000544.1, on the reverse strand, counting down.
CTTTGCCAAATACGAGACGCGGAGTCGGCGTGAGCTGATCGAGAAGAAGGACAAGCGCCGTGCGAGCCTTGTCCGGTTCCTTGACGCCTCGATAATGGAAGGTGAGCGTGTAGCGTTTATTCTCAACGTCAATCCCATAGTGCTTGAGCGCTTGAGCGAAGTCCGTATCCACTCGCTTCAGCCAATCCTTACAGACATGTTCAGCCAGGATCAGAGCAGCGGGAGTCGTGCAGGGGCTTTCCAGCCCGTGGTTCCCGATCAGATGAGGAACCGCCCGATCGAGCCGCGGCGCAAGATCGGCAAGGGCTCGACCGGAAATCACAGCGCAGGGCGCGCGTGTTCCGAGCTCCCTTAACGGCTTTTGAACGGAAGAGGAAATCTTGACGGAGTTCCGATCCGCAGAGATCGGCGCAAGCGTCCCGTCGAAATCGAAGGCATAGAGGACGTGTTTCTCAGTCAACGCGCACAGCGCCCGGCGCCCTTCCTCGGAAAACACATAGGTCATGCCTGCCCGCCTATGGTCGTTCGCGCGTCTCGCGCCCCCATTTGGCGGGTAATGCGGGCTCGTTGCCGCATCCGAGCCGCATCCATCAGCATGCGTCCTGCCCAGCGGTACACGTTAAATTCCTGCACGATATCGCGCATACTGTGCATGCGAGCCCGCTGTTCGCTAGGGGACATGGTCAGCGCCATATGCAGGGCAGCCGCACACTGATCGATGTTGTAGGGATTGATGATGAGCGCCTCGGTCAACTCAGTCGCCGCGCCGGTGAATTGACTGAGGATCAGCACACCTTGCTCATCGTCCCGCGCGGCGACAAATTCTTTCGCCACGAGATTCATGCCGTCATGGAGGCTGCTGACGATGCAGAAGTCGACCCCTCGATAATGCGTGGCGATCGCTTGCGGATCGTGGTGTGCGATCCGTAATGAAATAGGCCGGTATCCTTCTCTCCCGAATCGTTGATTGATGCGTTCGGCCAAGGCGCGTACTTGCTGATTGAGTTGCTGATATTGATCGATCTTGGAGCGGCTGGGAGCGGCAATTTGGATGAACGAGAACGCGCCGATCCATTCCGGCTGCAGTTCCAGAAGCCGTTCGACGGCGAGGAACCGCTCGAGAATGCCCTTCGTATAATCCATTCGTTCGACGCCGAGGCCGACGCGTTGCGTGTGCGGGAGTCCGTGACTCGAACGGATATGCGTCCGACAGGCCGGCACAGGCGGCTGTTCCGTGAGCGTCCGGCTCGGCCATTCGATCGAAATCGGGTAATGATTCACCGCCGTCAATTTACCGCCGTATGAAATCGTGGAGCTGTCCCAATCGATCTTTGTCTCCAGCGCGCGATCCACCGTTTCGATGAAGTTGGTGCGGTGGAAACGTGTGTGAAACCCGAGAATGCTGCTTCCTAAAAGCCCTTCGAGGATTTCTCGATGCCACGGACAAATCGCGTAGCGTTCGGGATTGGGCCACGGAATGTGCCAAAACATGATGATCGTGGCATTCGGCAAAAGATCTCGCACCATCTTGGGCGCCAGCGCGAGGTGAAAATCCTGCACAAGCACGACGGGGTTGTCGGTTTTGGCTTCCTCAATAATGGCCAAGGCAAATCGCTCATTGATCTCCCGATACTGCTTCCAATCGGAAGTTCGGAACACCGGGCGCACGTGGGCCAGGTGGCACAGCGGCCAAAGCCCCTCGTTGGCAAATCCGTTGTAGTACCCGTCTTCTTCTTCCGGCGACATCCAAATCCGCCTGATCTCGTAGGCGGGATTGTCCGGCGGGACGCGGACATGGCCGCGCGC
>JAKDNQ010000035.1 GCA_030456405.1 Nitrospira sp. | reverse complement strand
AAGCATTCTCCATGCCTGTAGCTCTATTTGCGTTAGCTTTACCCCATATTTCGCCCCATTTCTCCCTCCCCGAGTACGCCTCGGGTTCTCCGGGCTCCGCGCACCGGTCTCAAGACGCGGCTTGGCGATTTCGCGACGAACTGTCATGAATAATGCGGGCTAGTGGAGCAGGAGTTCAAACCGCATCTCTCATCGAAGAGTTAACGCTTGCTTAACCCGCGCCGCCGCACGGCGGCGGGAAGCCAAAGCCGTAGGCTTTGGGCGTCGGGTTGAAGCAATTGTTAGGCGCACGCACTCACCGCAATTCAAGCAACGGAGCCATTCCGACTAGCGCCAGCAGTCCCCAGACTGCGAGCGCAATCCCGCTGCAAAAGTACAGGACGAGGAAGAAATGAAAGGCTACCGGGTTATCCATGCGACTGGGCCGGTACGCCTGCAAGCCCTTTGCGCCGGCCGGCAACTCGCCTTCTCGCCAGCCGCGATACGCAACCGTCAACACGCCGGAACCGCAGGCGATCAGGAACGAGGCGCCCAGCCAGGAAGTCATCTTCAATGCCCCGCGCCGGACAGCTTGCGTGCCACCACTAACACGACCATCACCACCACGCTGAGTGCGCCCACCTGCAATATCTCGAACGGCCACAGGTTATGCGACGTGGGGTCGAGCGTTGCGTTGAACACGATGCGCAATACCACGAACGCCATCATCGCCGCCGGCACCGCCGCCGCAATGCGCCAGCCGCCGCGCCAGTGCCGCATCGCCCAAGCTGGCGCGGTAACGCCCAACAGGCCCAGCGCCAGCATTGCCAGCATGAAGCCATAGAACAGCGCCATGTCGCCCGCGCTGACCGGTTTGCTCATCCGGTCGCGGTAATCCTGATCCTGCGCCGCCTTGGCGCGTGCGCTCATCTCCACAACCCACGCCGGTTGATCCTGCGCGGTGGCGGCTTCGCTGCCAGCCACCACATGCCCGTTCCAGGCAGCGACAACTGGCGTGTTGTCCGTGCTGCCATCGCCTGCGGTGACGCGGATTTCATCCACTTCATCGCCGGGCTGCATGAAAAAGAACCAGCCGAAAGTCTCGCCGCTGCCCGAATAGGTCTGCGATGGACTGCTGCCTACGCTTACCCGTTTGTTGTGGAGGTACGTCGCTACCCAGATGCCGACTGGCTTGTCCGTGTTATAAGCCAGGCGCAGGTAGAAATTCTGGTTTCGCTGCAATGTGATGTCGTCACCGGATGGCCATGTTTCGACCACGCGGACAGTGGTGCTGGCGTGCGCACTACCCATCAGCGCAAACCACGCCACGAGTATAAGTAGAATCGTGATCGCCTGCAGAGGCACACAGAATAAAAGAGAAGCACCTCCCAAATCCCTGCGGAGCGTGATTCCTCGCAAAAGACGGGTATCATGAAAGGTGTGTGTCTTCATTTCCTCTGAGGTATCGGCAATGTTATGTGTCATGGGTATTGTGGCAGCCTAACCAGTTATTAGACAGTAATGCACACCAGCAAGAAGTTTTCGTTCCTGCCAATTTCAAAGAAAAATTATTTGACATACTTCCTTGATATCATTCATCGTTCTAAACGACTAACATGCGAGCTTAGGTATTAGTCGTCAATTTATTTATTAATCTATGCAATCTGGGGCTCGCGTACGGAGGGGTTGCGAACCGGGATGCCCCTGAATGAAGCGACAGACGATGCTGGCGGGGATTACATAGATCATGGCCGATCCGAACAAACGACTCGATTCCAATGTCGCAGGCAACTTTTTTGTCGATGCGACCTGCATCAACTGCGATACGTGCCGCCAGTTGGCGCCGACGAGTTTTGAAGAGGTCGGTAATTTTTCCGCAGTCACCAACCAGCCGACCGATGAGGGGCGTTCTCGTCAGGCCTATCAAGCGCTCCTCGCCTGCCCGGTTGGCTCGATCGGTACAGAGCAGAGCGACAAGGTACGGCTGAAAGACGCTATGACGAGCTTCCCGCTCCAAGTGGAAGACGAGGTGTTCTACTGCGGTTTCAATTCTGAAAAGTCGTTCGGGGCGAATAGCTTCTTCATCGAACATCCTGACGGCAACTGGCTTGTCGATTCACCGCGGTATCTTAAACATCTCGTCGAGGCCTTCGAGCACAAGGGCGGCCTTGCGTACATCTTCCTCACGCACAAAGACGATGTGGCCGATGCAGAGAAGTATGCCGCACACTTCGGCGCAAAACGGATGATTCACCGAGCGGACATCGAAGCGGCTCCGGATGCGGAATGGATCATCGAAGGAGCCGACAGCATCCAAGTTATGCCGCAGTTTCTGGTCATTCCTGTGCCGGGCCATACAGCGGGCAGCATAGCTTTGCTCTACAAGAACCGGTTCCTATTCACGGGGGATCATCTCTGGTGGGACTCTGCGCAGAAGAGGCTCGGCGCTCCAACCCGACTAGTGTGGAGGAAGCATGTATTGGCGGACTCGCTCAAGAAACTCCTCGACTACCCCTTCGAATGGGTGCTGGCAGGACATGGGGATCGGACACGCTTGCCGGCTCACGAAATGCGCGCACAGCTGCAGTCGCTGATCGATCGCCGCCAGCCTACCAAGGTATTCCCCTAGCGATGTTCACACGGTTCGCGCAGTGGATCGACCGCAACTTGCTTTCCCTCGGTCGTGAGATGCGGCTCTCCTATCTGCCTCCCCTCATGGTCTACATGGCCTACGGTATATCCGGCCTCACCGGCATCGTCGGCACTTTCTTTGTCAAAGACTACTTGGGCCTTTCCGCCTCGTTCCTCGCCGCGCTGGGATTTTGGGCCGGCATTCCCTGGGCACTCAAGATGCCGATCGGGCATCTCGTCGATCTTGTATGGCGCTGGAAGGGCTGGCTCGTGGGACTTGGAGCTGGGCTGTTGGTTGCCAGCCTTGGGATTATGGCGGCATTGATCGGGAATCGGGAGGCGATGACCGCCATTCTGCCGGCGGAAGGCTGGTTTGTGCTCAGCACATTGCTTGGGCCGATCGGCTACGTGGTGCAAGACGCGGTGGCGGATGCGATGACGGTCGATGCCGTTCCACGAGTGGATGAGCAGGGACAGCCGTTCGACCAACTAACTCTCAAGCTTATGCACACTACGATGCAGACGCTCGGGCGGGTGGCGATCATCGGCGGAGGAATTTTGGTGGCAATGATCAACGTGTACGTCTTCACAGGGGTCGAAGGGCTCCCACAGGCAGAGACCATTCGGCTCTACAAGCAGGTGTATCTTATGGCGCTCGTCATCCCCTTTATCTCAGTCCTCGGTGTCGGGTTGGCGTGGATTCTTAGGCGACAGCAGAAACAGGCTCTGCTCAGTCAAGGCTTCTCTCTCGATCACGTTGAGCACGTCGTGAATGCGCGTGACGACACACATGCCCCGACGAGGCCGAATTGGTGGATTCTGGGTGGAAGCCTTGCTTTTGTCCTGTTCACGCTCACGGTCGGATTCGGCGGGTTCTCCTATAGCGAGGAGATTGTCTTTGCCGGCTCGATGGCCATCGTGTTGTTTTTGATGGCGAGGCTGATTCGAGAGCTGGAGCCGGACAAACAATTTACTCTGGTCGGGACAGCGGTCGTGGTCTTCATGTTCCGCTCCATTCCAGGGACTGGGCCAGGGACGACCTGGTGGATGATCGATCAGCTGAAATTCGATCAGCAATTTCTCTCCGTCCTCTCGCTGATTGGGAGCACATTGACTCTGGTGGGGATGTTCACCTTTCGCCGTTTCATGGCCGAACGGTCCATTGCCTATGTCATCGGGTTCCTCACAGTGATCGGAACCATTCTGACTCTTCCGATCGTGAGCATGTTCTATGGATTGCATGAATGGACTGCGAGCATCACCGGTGGGATCGTCGATGCGCGATTCATTGCCTTGATCGATACAGCGCTGGAGTCGCCACTCGGCCAGATTTCTATGATTCCGATGCTGGCCTGGATTGCCAACTCAGCGCCCGCAAATTTGAAAGCCACCTTCTTCGCCGTGATGGCGTCGTTTACGAATCTCGCCTTGTCATTGAGTCAGCTCGGCACCAAATACATGAACGACATTTATGTGGTCAGCCGGGAAGTCCGAGATCAGGTTTCCGGCGTCATTCAAACGCCTGCCGACTATAGCCAGCTCGGCTCACTCCTCATCGCGCAATTGCTCCTGGGACTGGCACTCCCGTTCGCCGCGATTGTGTTTGCCAGGGTCTCCCGCTTCAAAAGCGCATAGCAGGATGTTGAAAACCGCCGTCGGCTTCGTTCTCGCATCGTTCAAACCCTCAACGTACTCAGCAGTACGCCTCGGGCTCTCGCTCGCTGCGGCCTTGCCGAACGACGCTTTTGAACATCCTGCGTGAGCCTGTCTCACGACGCGGCTTTGCGATTCCGCCACGAACCGTCGTGGATAATGCGGGCAAGTGCCGGCCAACTTCTTTATCTCTCATCAGCCTGGCTTAGTTTTTCAACCTCGGCCAAGATAATGAAAAACTCATCCCCAAGATCTTCGTAGACCACTCGAAGAATGCGCGGGATAGGTAGCCGATAAGGAAGTTTGAGGAGAAACGTAGGTGGGTTGTATCCAGGGAGCCGATAACCGACAGGCTCAACCTCGCGTTCAAGCCGCCAGATCAGACCTGTGACGACTTTCTTGAGTAACGGGTCTTTTCTTTCTTCTTCTTGAAGATATTCCTTGGTGGCCGGAGCAATCCGCACCGTTCTGAGCGTCGCCATCGATCAGGCTATCTTGCTCAGTTTGCGCTTTGCCCATTTCACGTCGTCCTCGGTGATTTCCGCCAGCTCAGAAGCAAAGGCGGTTTCGAGCGGGATTTCTTCGCCGATTTCGGCCAATTTCCAAATGTCATCATGCGTGGCCATGCTGATCGACGAGGCAGTGTGGTTATAGCAAACCTCTCGGAGGACATCGTCAACGATGCTAATTTCTTCTGAGGTGAACATTGAAAAATCCGGCTTCGTCATTGCGATGAGGTCACGCTTAGGATACCCGTGATAATCAGCTTGCCTGACTACAATGTCCCCCCGTTTCTCCAACTTCTTGAGCGTTTCCAAGATATGCTTGGGGACTGGTCCGTACTGTTGCTTCACGTAGGTTTCCCCAGTGATGGTCTTCCCTCGCATCTGTAGCGAAATCACGTCGGAGTACCACAGGATCTTATTCAGCTTGGTCGAACCGAGAACGGTAGGATCTTGGCACTTGTAGCAGATGTAGTGGGCAAGAGCCTCAAGCTTCTGAGGCACACGCCGGCGCCGCCGCCCCATTCTTATCCGTGTCATAAGCCCGCCTCCTGTGGATGAACACTATTTAAGAACCGCAAAGAAATCTTTGTGAAACGATTTCAAAAAGTCCGTATGAGTTCACAAGAGGCTAGCTCGACGGGCTCATCATTATAGTGACCAGTATTGCCGCGAAGCAACTAACCTTGTTTGCCTCCTACACTACTGGGACTATAAGAGGCGGTTGACAGGGCGCGGGCTTCTCGCTAGGGTCTGGCGCGAGCGGTGTAAGAATCCATCCCAATTCAGGTGCCTACTTTATCCTTGACGACAAATAGGGCATTCGTGGGTGTTCTCCCGACCCTCAAAAGGATCTTATGAACAGTACTGACATCGGGGTAAACGCAATCATCGTTGAGCAGGGGAAGATACTCGACTTCATCGATGGGAAGACCCAGCGTTTCGAAACTCCAGAGGAATATGTTCGTCAAGAAATAGCTAAGTCGCTTGTGCGCGAATACAGCTACGCCAAAATCGACATCGAGGTTGAGTTCACGTTGCGTATTGGCACCCGCAAGCCTCGGGCCGATCTCGTTGTCTTGCCGCCTGCGACCGACCATAATCAGGAAAACGCTCACATGATCGTTGAGTGCAAGGCTCCGACGGTGAAGTCCGCCGACAAGAAAGACGGCGTTGGGCAACTCCAAAGCTATATGGCCGCATGTCCCAATGTTCAGTATGGCATGTGGACCAATGGCATGGAGCGATTCTGCTATCGTCGCATTATCAAGGGTGGAAAGGTCACGGTGGAGGAAGTCCCAGACCTACCCGAGTTTGGCCGTGAGGGTGACGAGGCTGACCGTCCGCGCTTTGATCAACTCAAGCCTGCCACATCCGATGCTCTCCTATTCGCGTTCCGCCGTTGCCACAATTACATTGCAGGCAATCAGGGCCTCCAGAAACCCCAGGCATTTTGGGAACTGTTGAAGCTCATATTTTGTAAAATTCACGACGAGCGGCACAACGACGAGGTGGAGTTCTATACCGCCGCAAATGAGCGACATGGCGTCAATGGTCCACTCAAAGTCCAAAAGCGGATCGAAGGGTTGTTCAGCCAGGTCAAGGACGACTACCCGACCATCTTCAAGAAGTCAGAAGGTATAGAACTTAAGCCCATTGTGCTTGCTTACTTAGTAACGCAGCTTCAGATGTATTCTCTACTGGAGAGCGACATTGATGTGAAGGGACGAGCCTATGAAGAAATTGTCGGCTCCAACCTCAGGGGCGACCGTGGTGAGTTCTTCACCCCTCGCAACATCTGCCGGATGGCAGTCGCGATGTTGGACCCTGGGGAGAAACAGTTGATCCTTGATCCCGCATGTGGCACAGGCGGCTTTCTCATCACAGCCATGAACCACGTCATTGAAAAGATCCGCACGGCAGAAATGGCCAAATGGGGCAATAAGGTTGAGCGAGCGGAAAAAGCTGCAAAGGACCGCATCAAGAAATACGCCGAGCAATCCATCGTTGGCATAGACTTTAATCCAGAATTAGTGAAAGCCTCGAAGATGAACATGGTGATGAACAATGACGGCGCAGGCGGGTTGTTTCAAGCAAACTCGCTGGAAGCTCCGGCGACATGGGATTCCGACCTTCGCAAGATTGACCTCATGGGAAACGTGGATCTCCTGTTCACCAACCCGCCCTTTGGTTCGAAGATTCCCGTGACCGACCCGGCCATTCTTGAGAAGTACGACCTCGGCCATAGCTGGTCCTATGACAAAGTCGCCGACAGATGGAACAAGACCGGGGCTGTTCAGAAGTCGCAGCCGCCCGAGATTTTGTTCATAGAACGGTGTGTCAGGTTCCTGAAACCCGGCACGGGCCGCGCGGCGATTGTTCTACCTGACGGCATTCTTGGTTCGCCTGGTCTCGGCTATGTAAGAGAATGGATATTGCGAAATACTCGAATCCTGGCGAGCGTGGATCTGCATCCTGATACATTTCAACCCTTCGTGAGCATCCAGACAAGTGTTCTCGTGTTCCAGCGCAAGAGTGACGAATTGATCGCCATTGAAAAAGCTGCCGGTCGGATCAACGATTACCCGGTCTTCATGGCTGTCGGCAACCACGTCGGGCACGACAAACGCGGCACTGTCACCTACGTCCGCGACCGTAAGGGCAACGAGATCGTTGAGGAGATTGAGGAACACATCAAGGAATGGGAAGACGGAACCCCGGTCTACCGGCAGCAGACGACTCGGCGCAAGGTCGTTGACGACAACACCCTTCAGATTGCTCAGGAGTTCCGCAAGTGGCTCTCCGAGCAAGACTAGTCGCACCGCCCCCGCAACCGAAACAGACATGGCCTTGGCATGTGCTCAAGCATGCCAGCGTGAGGGTGAACCAACTTCTTGCTGGCGATCGCCGAATGGAGGCCGAAACCTATCTGTCGTCTGGCTTCGGCATCCGACTAGCAATCGAAAGCAAAGCTAATAGCTGGGCTCGATTCGACGAACTTGCTAAGGTTTGGATGCCGGGACGTTTGAAGGGTATCCAAGTGAGCCGTGAGTTTGGAACACCCTTCCTGGCCGCTACACAGGTATTCGACGTTCGGCCAATCCCTCGAAAGTGGCTTGCCCTCTCTCGAACTGCCGATGCCGCAAACCGTTTTGTTAAGCCGGGAACGATTCTCGTCACATGTTCCGGCTCGGTCGGTCGTGCCACGCTCGCGTATGCACCGCACGAGAACACGCTGATTTCACACGACCTCTTGCGCGTGGAAGCAATAAACCAGAGAGACAAGGGCTGGCTCTATGCCTATCTGCACGCCCCGCAGGTGCGTGCCATGACCGTCGGTGCGCAGTACGGCCACATTACGAAACCTCCCATCTGGAGGCGTTGCCAATTCCAACGGTCGACGACGCCACCGCTGCCGACTTTTCCCGCCGTGTCGCCCGTATCCTTGATTTTCGAAATGAGGGCCACCGCCTGACGCTGGAGGCTGAAGCCCGTTTTGAGAAGGCTCTTGGCCCCCTCAGAGTCAACGACTGGGGCGATGAGGGCTTCACGATCAAAGCATCAAAAGCATTCCTTGACGGCCGCCGACGATTCGATGCGTCAGCTCACAATCCTGGTGTAGCAGCGATTCGACGTCATCTAGCCAAGTATGGTCAAGGGTTTACGACCGTTGCCGAGGCGGGCTATGAGGTTTGGGTTCCGGGTCGTTACAAGCGGATTCCTGCCGAAGATGGGGTTATCTATCGTGATAGCGCTGACCTCTTGGAAGTCTCACCTGATTTGCCGAAACGATTTGCTGATTGTCGTTTCGGTGACGATTTTCGCGGTAGAGTCAGGGGCGGTTGGATTCTTATTCCAAGCTCCGGACAGGTTTACGGCATCATAGGGACGGCAATCTTGGCTACCGAGGCCCTAGACGATCAAGTTGTCTCGAACCACGTCATCCGTGTTGCTCCCAAGATGGATTCAAGCGTACGCATGGGCTACCTTGTGACCGCACTTTCACATCTACTTTGGGGCCGCCCCGTGGTAAAGGCTCTTTCGTTTGGGTCGAGTGTTCCCGAGATCGACGGTTACGATCTCGCGAGCCTTGAGTTTGTCCGCCTCAAGCCTGCCGACGAATGCGCCATCGCCGACCTGGCCGAGGCCTCCGCGAAGGCTAGGGCTGCCGCCGACGTGATTGAACGCGAGATCGCACAGGACGCAGGCATAATCATCGAGCGATTCATATCTTGACGGGAGGTCCAATTACTTGCGAAGGAATTGGGCGGCAATGTGCGTTGTTGTGGGGATCTCTGTCATCCTCTTGACCTGTGCGATAGTCGAGCATGATCGAGAAGACCATGCAAAGCTTATGGCGAGTGGCTGATGGTAAAGTCGAAGATCTTCAGGATGCTCAAAAAAGGATCGCGAGTTGGTGTTGGCGCTGAACGAGGTCAAACGCGGTCGTGTCAAAGGGCCGTTTCCTACCGCTCAGGCGACCGTTCGTGCTCTCCGCCGTCGGACAGGATGACTGCGTCCTTCACGCTCCGTTTTGGCAAGCAATATCAAAATCTTTCTGCCGAGCATCAAGCCAAGCAGCTGACCTTCCTCCTTTCCATCCTTCGACATCCATCGCTTCGTGCCAAGAAATACGACCAAAACAAAGGGTCAGACCCCGTATAGAGGCTTCTTCGAGTCGAGGAGCCAGGCTGCCTATACCATAAGTCACCGCGCATGCCTCGACCCTGTTTGTTGGCGTATATTTGACCACCTTCGCGATGGTTGGTTATAGTGACATTCGGTGGGGTGTTGCGCCCATCAGAAGAGGAGGACCGATGCGCGTGATGAAGGTGGCTCAGGATCGACACATCGTGCTTCCCAAGCGCCTGTTTCAGCCGGCTGATACCATCCTGGTTATGACCGAAGGCGATACGGTCGTCATCAAGAAAGTGCATCCACGGCTCTCATCGGTCGCCCAACGCGTTCGAGGTCGTGCCCTTCCGATGCGGACGGTTGTCCGCGAAGTGCGCGCTTACCGACAACGCCGTCGCAAGGTGTGAGGGTCGTCGCCGACACGAATGTCATCGTATCGGCCATGCTCTGGATCGGCAGCCCCCACCGCATCCTCGTAGCTTCGGAAGATGCTCGCCTGATCTTGTATACGTCTCCCGCGCTTCTCCAGGAACTCGCAGGCGTACTGGATCGTCCAAAATTTGCTTCACGGCTACGTGATCTCCATGCCAGTGCCGCAGAATTGACCGCTGGTTACGCGCGATTAGCCCGCCTCGTGACTCCGCAGCGCGTCATGCGCGTGGTTATGGAGGACCCGGCGGACGACGAGGTGCTCGCCTGTGCGCTCGGCGCACGGGCCAACTATATCGTCAGTGGAGACTCGATCTCCTTCGGCTGCGGTCTTACCAGCGGATTCCAATTCTCTCACCCACCGCCTTTGTTCAGCAGAAGCTCCCCCAGTCATAACGATCCTTTCAGAACGAGTCGTGATCGACAGAATCGTGCGTGCCATACATCCCCTTGACCTGTAGGGAATGCGGTGAGTCGAGAACGTACTACCGCCCTGTCGGGGCATTGTCGCTGGCAGTATGGCTTACGTGCCGGATCATGGCTGTGACGGGAGGGCTGGTGTTCTCAGAATGGATGGCGATACCAGGGTTGCGGTGGGCAAACACGCGGAACACTTCGTCGGCGAAACCTTGCCCCACCGATCGGACATCGCGAAAGTCCAGAACGATTTCTCGGAACTTCTCTAAATTCGCCAAGAGACGTCGTGCCTCGGAACGGGAGACATAGTCGGGTTGCAAGAGCTTGACCAAGACTTTGGTTTTCTGAAACTGGTAATCGTATTGTTCCGGAGCGAACTCGCTGAACACATCTTCGATCGTCTGCCGGGCGCTGCGCTGAATGGAAAATCCCACGAGTGTTCCGACCGACCGGCGAGGCTGAGATACAAACATATCTTGCTTCGCTCGCTTCCATTCAATTTGAATACGGTGAGACTTCAACGTAAAGTCGTCCCCGATCCGTGAGGTGAAAAAAATTCCTTCACCTGTATGGGCTTTCGGCATGGTCGTGGTTCTGCCTTTGAGGAGTTCGATCAGCGCGGCTTCCTCGTCAGGAAGCTTGAGCTTCGATGCAATGGAGTGAAAGACACCGATCCCGTGATCGCGAATCTCAAAGGATACGAGGCTCTGGCCTAACGTCACTCGAATGGCGCATCGGTCCGCCTGTGAATGCTCAATGGCATTGTTGAGCATTTCTGTAAATGCATAGCGCATGATGGCCAGCACATTAGAACGCAGCGCCCGTGAGAGCTGAAGGCGTACCTCCACCTCATCCCAGATACGATCTTCGTCGCAGCCATTTGTCGCGAGAGTACGAGCGAGCGAAGTGGGTTGGGCGGCTCGGTTTGCCAGCATATAGCTCGCTCCTCTGGTCGTGCCAGAGCGCACCACTGTGCCGGCCGTGAGTAAACTGCGAAGGTGAAGGTTCATTGCCTGCCGGCTGAGTTTGAGATGGGCGCGTAGCGTCCCGCCTGTTACTGATTGGTTTCTCGAGAGAAATGCAATGATTCTTGCTTTGGTATCCACGAGGGTGACGGTGTCATATTGTCAATATATTGTCAACGACTCTACTTTGTAATTGTCAACCAATTCGGAGAGGGCGGCGCATGGACCGTTGGATTGATAGTGATGAGCCTGGGTTGGCTCATGTGCCGAAGGTAGAAAAATGATGACAATTCACAATAAAGAGCGCTGGATTACGATTGACGGACAATGCCGGCCTCGAAGTCCTGCGTGGAAATGAATAGATGAGATGATATGAGCCGGATCTTAAGCTGCCCTCGGTGCCAGAAGGCTGGACCCTTGCGGTCTGCTCCGCAATCGCCACGCGAGCATGTTGCCTCTTTTCTCTTCGTGGCGCCGTTCTTTTGTCCGTCGTGCAGTCATCGTTTTCTCGCGTTCCATCTTTGGATTGACGATTCCGCGCATCCTATCGATCGCCGTCAACACCTCAGGATTCCCGTGCGACTCTATCTCTCATTTTCCGGGGGAAAGGTTCAGGGTGATGGAACAGTGCTCGATCTCTCCATGGGCGGCTGTATCATCAAGAGTCAGACCCAGGTTCATAAGGACGACATCTTCTATTTACGATTGTCGCTTGGTGAAGGCGCACACCCTCTTGAGGTAGCCGCAATGGTCCATTCTGTCAGCGCTCGCGGCATTGCCTTCAAGTTCCTTCGGGCCGCTCAAGAAAATAAGCGCTTGCTTGCGTTCGTTCAAGCCCAAATCCTGAAGCAGTCAGACAAATCTTCGCCCAATCCCGCTGTGGCCGCCTGAACTGACCAGCGAATCCCATCCGCCGAACATGATCCTACCAAGCTTGCTCGTTACCTTCTTTCAAAGGGTGGCCTGGCTTGGTCCCCAACTGCGCACGTCGAACGACCACTGCTTCATCGTGGGGGTTCCGTGAGCACGGGGGGACCAACCAGGCCACCCCTCCTCTGCTGGCGGGCTTTTTCTAATGGGATGGACTCCCCCACTTCGGTACCATGGGTCTCACCGGGACAACGGTGCGAACCCACCATCACCAGAAGGAGGGAGTCCACATGCTGCACATTACACGTATTGGGATCGATTTGGCCAAGCAGGTCTTTCAGGTGCACGGCGTCGATGAACGGGGCCACACGGTGCTGCGCCGCCGGCTCGCGCGGATTCAGGTGCGAGCGGTGTTGACCCACCTGCCCCCATGCGTGGTGGGGCTGGAGGCCTGCGGCAGTGCCCACTACTGGGCGCGGGAGCTGCGGGCACTGGGGCATGACGTGCGACTGATGGCCCCGCAGTTTGTCAGGCCCTATCGGAAGAACGACAAGAATGATGGGAACGACGCGGAGGCGATCTGCGAAGCCGTGGGCCGCCCGCAGATGCGCTTCGTCCCGGTGAAGGACGTAGGGCAGCAAGCGGTGTTGACGGTACATCGGGCCCGGCAGCTCCTGATCGCGGAGCGGACCGCGTGGGGCAACCAAAGCCGGGGATTGCTGGCCGAGTTTGGGTTGATCGTGCCGGCAGGCATCGGCGCCTTGCGGCGCCTGTGGCCGTCGCTCCTGGAGACGCCCGATCTGCCGGTGCTGGCCTGCGAGGTGTTCACCGATCTGGCGGATCGGTTGCGGGCCGTGGACGCGCGGATTGCCAGCGATGATCGTCGAGTGGACCAGGTGGCGCGCCAGACGGAACCGGCGCAGCGACTGATGCAGGCGCCGGGCATCGGACCGGTGACCGCCACAGCCTTGGTGGCGACGGTCGGCACTGCCCACGCCTTCAAGAACGGCCGCCAGTGTGCCGCATGGCTGGGGCTGGTGCCCCGGCAACATTCCAGTGGGGGCACGCGGCGTCTGGGGCGGATCACGAAACGCGGCGATGTCTCTCTGCGGACGTGGCTGATTCACGGCGCGCGCGCCGTCATGCGGCAGCTCGCGCGACGCACCGATGCCACGAGTCGCTGGGTCACGGCGCTCCAAGCCCGACGGGGCTTCAACAAAGCCGTGGTGGCGCTGGCCGCCAAGCACGCCCGCATCGTGTGGGCGTTGCTGGCCACCGGACGGATCTATCAGCCCACTGCGGCGTGCCCCTGAGCGAACCATGGGGAAGGCGGTGTCTTCGTCATGACTGATTGCGAGGTTCAAGAGTGGATGGCGTGACCGGTCGGACCGGCACCGGGAGATCCTGGTAGCAGGACTGGCCGTCAGAGGCCGCGTTGCTGATGAGGACCCGGTGCGCGAATGTCCATCAGGGCCCGAACCCAAAGACGGGTTCACCACGAGGCCGAATATATGCGTGCAGTCAGACCCTATCGCCATGACTCATGACCTTGCACCGGAGGGGGAGTCCATATATGCATCCTGCTAGATCGGAGTTTCCCAGGCAGAATGCAGCGGATGGTTATTGATCAGCTCCTCGTGCGCCGCAAGGTCATAGGGCTCAATGGTAAGGTCCTTCTCGTCAAGCGGTTCCGGGCAGGCAGGGGAACAGAGATAGCGCCGACACGATTCAGCCTTTTCCTTCGTGGCAAACCGGCAGAGTCCATATTCCGGCATTCCAGATGAGGGATACCAAAACGCCAACTCGATCGCGCTTCCCTGGTAGATGCCGAGGGTGCGGTGTGTGATTTGAAATCCGCCGGGCAAATGTGAAGACGGTTCAAGCGACATCTGGTGGACTCACTTCCGAATCAATATAGTTTTTTACATGATAGCATGATCGATCATCTGTGCTATAGACCGAAGCGATCGAATGTATCCCTGCTTTCCGAACAGGCATTCGATAAGCATGGGTGTCGATATCCTCACAGAGTTGTCGGACAGGTTGATTCAAGATTCATAATCATCGGCTTGATAGACTGACCGGCATCGTTCCGCTAGAATCTCGGTACATGTCCGATCCGACGGCAGCGACTCCAGCTTCAACGAATACGCACGATGAGACGCGCTCGGTGGTCAAAGCTGCCGGTGTGATCGGCGTGGCTACCTTCTCCAGCCGCGTCCTCGGGTTTGTTCGCGACATGGTGTTGGCGAACCTTTTTGGCGCGACGCCTGCGGCGGATGCCTTCTTCGTGGCCTATCGTGTCCCCAACCTGCTTCGTGAGCTCTTTGCGGAAG
Organism: Nitrospira sp.; assembly: GCA_030456405.1. The sequence goes on along the minus strand of JAKDNQ010000035.1, from coordinate 315 downwards.
GGTCGATGTCTTCCGCCTTCATTCCGGTCTTCACGGAGTATCACACTCAAAAGTCAAAACGTGACGCGTGGGAGTTGGCGAGCGCCGTCTTCACGACGTTGCTCACGATTGTGACCGGGATCACGATCGTGGGGATTCTCGCCGCGCCTGGGATCGTCTGGCTCCTGGCGCCGGGATTTCACGACGATCCGGCAAAGCTCGGTGCGACAACCCTCCTCACACGGGTCATGTTTCCTTATCTCATTTTTATCAGTCTTGCTGCGCTGGCAATGGGGATCCTGAATTCCATGCGCGCGTTTGCGGCGCCGGCCTTCT
>JAKDNQ010000147.1 GCA_030456405.1 Nitrospira sp. | reverse complement strand
ACGCACAACGTCACGCCGCGCCCCGCCCTCGCCGAATACCGGTTGCAAAGGCAGCACTGTGGTGGCGACTACGGCTAGGACTCCGGCCAGCGTGACAGCTAGTTGCGTTGTAGATCGTCTCATCGGCATTCTCCCTTTCTCAAAAGAAGTGAAAAGACCTTCATTAAAACCCTTCTGCAGGTGCAAAACAAAGAAAGGGGTCGTGAGTCTTTGTTTGCGATAATGAAGTCTTGCGCTTCACCTAAGGGTCAGCTCGGCAAGCTTACGAATGCCTGGAATTTCACCGCTGGTGAGGTCGCGGAACAGATCGCGAAGATTGGACTGTAGGTCTTCAAAGGACTCCCCCTGTGTCCAGTAATCAGGGTAGTCATGGAGATAACCAAGCCAATGGCCGTTATCCTGCCAGTAGATATATTTGATTGATTCCATGGTCGGTATTATAGCCGGACTCTGAAGGTCTGGAAAGAGGAGAGAAAGAACGGACAGCTCAGGACCGGCGAATCTGTTTCAGGATGTCAGCTGCGCTGGTCGTCTCTCCCCGCTCAGCCTCAGCTATCGCGGCGAGCAACTTGGATTCTTCCGCTGAATCGAGCTCGAAAGAAGCGTTAGAGGCCTGTTCGCCCTTCGTATACTCAATCCGCATTCAGACTATTTCTCCTATAGGCTGACTGAGAAGAAACTTCCAGAAAGCCAAGGGGTTAGCCTAGGGAAAAGGTATTGTACGGGGGGGGCGAGATTCAGAAGCAAGAGTGGGACAGGGAGCGGCCAGGTGTCCTCCTTGCTCGCAGAACGCGCGGCCTAGGAAGGCCCTCGTTCGATGCGCGCAGTCGAGGGCAACCTTGGCCGCCCCCTCCAATACTGGAGAGCAGGAATAGAGGGAGAAGAAAGGAAAGAAGGGAGACCGGGCAATTCCCTATGCTCGCGCAACGCGCGGTCGCAGACTCCCCTCGTTGGACGCGCGCACTATTGAGATGGACCAAGCCAGCCCGAAAAAGTAGAATGTCCCAGTTTCGTCGCCCGACTGGTCAAGGAGTAAGCGGCATGTCATACGTCCATGCGAATCTCGCCGCAGGCCGATGGCAGAGCTTGTCGCTCATGGAGCAGTTGGCCAATGTCGGGAGCGATGTGGCGCGTGCCGCTCGATGGTATGGAAAGGACCAGCAGCGCTGTGAACAGCCGTTCCTTCGCGCGTTGGAATTGTTGGACCTGACGATCGCGGACGAACGCTGGAGAGGTCGGCGCAAAGAACTCACCCGCACCCGCGAAATACTCTGTGACGCCATGTTTGGAGGCTCAGTCTACGGAAGCGACTTGGCTTCCTTAGACCGCTACTTCTTTCACTTCGCCGTGGCGGCGCGAGTTGGACGCTGATGGCTGTGTCAGAATGCATGATTACAAGACGTGACCCCACTTTTTCACTTTGTGACCCCGTTCAGGTTTGGCGTTGACGCCAATGCGGTGAAGGATGTCCGGCATTGAGAGTGCTCCTGAAGGAAACGAGACTTGGAATTGTCGAACGGACTATTCTGTCCATTGCGGCGATGGCTTGCCGGTCTCGGCAAAGGCCTTGAGCCGAAACATGAGATTGCCCCACATCGAGTTACACGAAGCGCAGAAGTCGGTGGCATTGCGCCAGCCTGCGTGCGTGAAGTGGAGGATCGTGAAGCCGTCCTTCTCTTCGAGCCGCCAGATGAGCTTGGTGCCGGTCCATTCTTCGTGGTCGCCGGAGCAGGACATGGCGAGCTCTTTGTTGGCCGTGCGCATGTCGATGGTCATGTGAAAAACCATCCCGCGGTTAGAAAAGCCAAACTCCGCCTTGCCGCCAATCTTGTTGTCGACGTTTGAATCGGCAGTCCACCAGCCACGATTACCTTTGGCGGTAGCGATGGTGTCGAAAACAATGGCGGCGGGCGCCTTGATCTCAACGTGATGATGAAGATCGACCATTGGAAATCCTCCTTACTGAAGATCGCGTTACGGATTGACGAGTTGTGTGAGGCCGCCGTCGACGACGACCTCCATGCCGAGGCAGTAACTGGAATCATCCGAGGCTAAGAAGAGTGCGGCTTTGGCCATTTCATCGGGCCGCCCGAGGCGGCGCATTGGGATTGTCGCGGTGATCATGGCCGCAAGTTCTTCAGGCGTGACGCCGGGCATGCCGCCCTCTCGCGTGATGATGGGCGTCTCGGTCATGCCGGGACTTAAGACATTGACGCGAATCCGCCGCGGAAGAAGTTCAGCCGCCATCGAGCGCGCAAGCGAGCGCACGGCAGCCTTGCAGGCTGTGTAGATCGAGGTGCCGATGCGGCCCTGTTTGTCCGCATCCGCTGAACCAAGCAGCACAATGGAGCCGCCATCGCGCATGAGAGGCAGAGCCTTCTGCACCGTAAAGAACGAGCCTTTGAAGTGGATCTCGTGGAGTTCGTCGAACAGCGACTCGTGCATTACCTCGATCGGGGCAAACTTGACGATGCCGGCATTGGCGACGAGCACGTCGATGCGGCCAAAGCGGTTCCTGGCTTCTGCGACCAACCGGTCGATATCGGTGAGCTTGCGCACATCGCTCTGCACGACGAGCGTCTCAGGACCGAGTTCCTTTTGGACTGAAGCTAGCGTCCCAGAGTCTCGACCACTGATGACGAGTTGAGCGCCGTTAGCCTTGAATTCCCTGGCGATCGCTAAGCCAATGCCACTGTTTCCCCCAGTGATCAGGGCGACCTTGCCGCGCAGCGTCATCACCAATTCTCCTACCTTTGTTTCAGAACAATCAACCAATAGGTTGAATATACAAGCGGCTTGACAGATTGTCAACCATCTGGTGGAATAAATTTGGAGGACACGCAAGATCAAATGCGAGGCCAAGGAGAAGGCGGGTCGTGGGAAGCGTAGGCGAGGCCAAAGCAGCCCGGCTTGACGCCGTGCTTTCCGCGCTCGCGGACGCCACCCGGCGTTCCATTCTTGACGCGCTGTTGAGGGGTGAGGCGCGGGTGAGTGAAATTGCCGAGCCGTTCGACATGTCGCTCAACGCAGTCTCCAAGCACATCAAGGTGTTGGAAGAGAGCGGGCTTGTGCGCCGGCGTATCGTCGGTCGCGACCATTATTTGTCGATCAATGCGCGGGCGCTAGATGAGATCGGCGCCTGGATAGAGCGCATGCGACGCTTCTGGGACGAGCGTATGGAGGCCTTGGAGCGGGCGCTCGAAGACGAGGGGGGAAGACGATGACGGCGATGAGTAGTCGAGGTGTCGTAGAAGTGCGGCGGCTGTTGAAGAAGTCGCCAAAGATCGTCTTCCGAATGTGGACCGATCCTGTACGCATGGTGCGTTGGATGAGCCCTTATCCGGGGCCTGTCGCTTGTACGGCGGAAGCTGATGCGCGTGTTGGCGGCAACTTTCGCCTGGCGATGGGCGGTCCTGACGCTGTTTGCGAGATCAGCGGGTCCTATGTGGCGGTTGATCCGTATGAGCGCCTTGCTTTCACCTGGAAAGGGCCGACGACACTCGATGTCGAAACGCTTGTCACAGTGACTCTGAAGCCCGTTGGGGAGGGTACTGAACTCGTCCTGATTCATGAACGCCTGCCGCAACAAGGCCAGCAAGGCTACAGCGGCGGATGGACGACCATGCTTGGGCATTTGGAAGAGAGCATCGCCGACTGAACTAGCAGTGTGTTGACAAACGAGACGACGACACCGAAAGCGACACCGCGTCTGAGGTCGCTGACGGAAGCCGACTGACCCGCAGGCTGCTCAGAAAGGCCGTCCAAGGTCAAGATTTTGGGGTCAGGCATGAGTATTGACTTATGGGGAATAAAATGTTGTCAGGAAACGTTTCCCGGCGTGCGGCGGGCTGGGGCGGCCTAGCTCCCCGCCTTTCCCCCTTACCTCGTTACGATAACTCTTCACTTCTCCCCCTTACCGGCCTACCGTCCCCTTACTTGACCTCTTACACGTCCTGACGTACAATTTGTACACTTCGTACATTGAATACATCGAGCCAGTTTCAGAAGGAGGACGCGATGGCACATCTTCCAGCCAGTAAGGCGCGACAGGGGTTTGCGGATACGATCAACCGTGCGGCCTATGGGAAAGAGCGTGTGGTGGTGCGCCGGCGCGGGAAAGACATCGCTGCGGTGGTTCCGATTGACGACCTGCGGCTCTTGGAGGAACTCGAAGATCGGATCGATCTGGCCGATGCCCGAGCCGCGTTGGCTGAAACGAAGAAAAAAGGCGCGAAGCCGCTCGACGCGATTCTGAAGGATCTTGGCCTCTAGTTCACGATGGCCTACTCGATCCTCCTCGCCCCGCCTGCCGAACGACAACTCAAAGCACTCGCTGAACCGATTCAGAAACGCATCGTCAAACGCCTGAAGGCTCTCCGGACCAATCCCCGTCCACAGGGGGTAAAGAAACTTGCCGGCGAAGATGACCTATACCGTATCCGCGAAGGCGACTATCGAATTATCTACACAATTCAAGACAAGGAACTGACTGTTCAGGTCGTGAAGATCAGAGATCGCAAAGAAGTCTACCGCTAACCACTAAGGAGAACAGCATCAGGCCCCATTTCCCGGCGCGCTTGCCAAGAGTTTATCGAAGGGTGGCGGGCCGGCGCTTTCCTCGCCGTGCAATCTTTCCCGTTGACGGATGCTACAGAGCTTTGAGCCATGGCCTCGTGTATTTTGAGTTGCACGGCCCGATCACACAGGTTGAAACATTTGCCCTTGGTCTCGAATCTGCGAGGTCGCGAGGGTCCGACGCTCCGATGAAGACAGAAAAAGGTTTCACGGCTTTTTCTTCTCCTTACACCCACTGGATTTCGTGTCAATGGGGGCGCGACGTGTTTTTCGTACAGCGCCATAGGGCGTAAGACATACCGACAAGTACGAGGTCTTCAAGCGGGGAATACCAGCGCAGCGGCTGAGGAACGAAGCGACCGAAGCACCCGCAGTTTGGAATATCGAGCCCGCGCAGCAATGATGCCGTCATCCAGACCGCATAGCCAAGATTGAGCGCCATGCAAGCCAGGGCTCCGATTTCAAGATGCCAGCCCAAGAGCAGCCACAGTGTGAGCGCCCATTCGACGCCGATCACCAACCATGCCAGCAGCCACAGCCAACTGACCGGAACGGCGCGATAGGTCGCAAGCACCTCGACGAATCCCGCGAGGTCGAGCGACTTCCCTAACGCCGATGCCAGGAGAATACCAATGATAAGAGCGCGAAGAATCCGACAGGAGAAGGTCATCAGAGCAGATTGTACGCGCGAGGAGGTTAGATCTTGCAATTCAACATTTCCCAGCGCGTCGCGGGGATCTAGTTCATCTGGCCTATAGTCTGCCCGGTTTCTTTTGTTTGTCTGGCTCAGAGAGCGAAACAAACCAGATAGAGCAAAGATTTGCGGGCCAGTGCCTTCGCTACCGCACTTTTTCCTCTAACCTCGCGAAGACCACTTTTGCTGAAACCCAACTAAGATTCGTTCTGCCCGCGCATAGTCCGTTTCTGCAACCAGCACAACACACATAGACGAGTCCTGCCGGTTGCTCGAATTGCTAGACACTGGCTCGACCTGAGCCGGCGGAACGAACTGAATCTTTTCTCCGGTCAATGCATTCAGGAAATCGGCATGGAGAGCCGGATCACACGGCACATTCAGCTTGCCCATCGCAGGCAACCCGCCCATTCGCCTCTTGGCGTACTTGTTAGAGAACCCAATCACGATGGCAGCGATGACAGCCACCACGATAAGGCCGACGATATTGGCTACGAGCTCCATGTCTATACCATACCCCTATTTTTTCAACGGAGCGGCAGCATACCCCAACACACCTCATATATCGAGTGGCACGTGGCGG
>JAKDNQ010000146.1 GCA_030456405.1 Nitrospira sp. | reverse complement strand
GTCTTGCGCGAGGTGTAGTCCGTCTTGTCTTGGACTGCCATCTCATTCGGTCCCAAGAACAACTGTCCGTTTGGGCGGGGACTAAAATGAATCCCCTTGCCGGTCGCTTGAGGAGGCAAGGCAGGATACACCAGGCGCCCGATTAGGCTTTTCTTTTCCGGGCTTGTCACTTCGTAATACTCACCACGCACCGGGCAGATGTTATACTTTTTATAGCGTAAGGCGAGGGCGGCGATATCGTCGGAATAGAGTCCCGCGGCGTTAATCAGACAGGCTGCGCGGACTCTCTGGCGATCCGTGGTGATAATATAGGTGTTGTCGTCTTCTTCGATACCGACCACCCGGTTGTTGAAAGCGAATTGGGCGCCGGTCGCTTCCGAGTCGGCCCTTAGAGACTGTACGAATACCAGAGGATCTATGACCGTGACATCTGGAATAACAATACCGCAGCAGGAGCGGAGGTTCGGCTCCAACGTACGCAATCCGGACGGAGTAACGAATGAGATCCGGATGTTCGTCTTTCGGGCATTACCCAATAGTCGCCATAGTGTAGATACCTCACGCCAGAGACCTCGACGGACATCCTCCCACGAAATGGCGACAACCATTCCTGTTCTGAGCAGCGGGATGCCATGCTCTAATGCGTACGAGACCGCCAGCGCACTCCCTTCTCGAGCCAGCTGTCCCTTCAGTGAACCGGGATGTTCGTGGATCCCGCTATGGAGCACCCCGCTGTTGCGTCCGCTGGTCTCCTCTGCCACGCAAGCATGTTGCTCGATCACAATGATGCGGAAGGGCCTCTCCCATCGACGGCGCATCAACCCTCTGGCGATGGCACACCCTATGACCCCTGCTCCCACGATACAGACATCATACGTGTTCATTGGGCGAGGTCCCTTGCATACTGGCGCTGGTCGAACGTGCAGCGCTCCGGATTCCATAGTCCATCAGAGGCGTTGGCGACACAGCAGTGCGGTATCCGCACCACGCAGGCGTTCTGGATACACAAGGCAGGAGCATCCGCATGTTTGATCATCAATCGAGCAAGTACGGGAACATCCTGTTCGTCTTTTGCGGCGGTGGCTGTAAAGCCGTCATCCAGGCGGTCGCAGCCGCAGAGTTAGCGAATGCCGGCTTGAACCCAACCCACATCATCAGTTCCTCGGCCGGAACGTGCAACGCCCTTGCCTTTGTCGAGAATCCCGGTGTCGTCGGAGCTGCGAAAGCTCTCCACATCTGGGAAGAATATATCAACTCTCCGGAAGCAATCTATGAGGTCCATCCATTCGTCCGAGAAAAATTAGCGCATCTCTTAGGGGTAGTTCCACAGGTCACTCACGACTGGGGGCCGAGTGGATCGATTCTCCATGATCTCAGGATGGCCATCAAGTTCCTGCCTCTGGTTATATCCTTATGTGTGCGCATGCCGTTTCGCGTAGCGGGCCGCACCGTGAGCTTCGTCTTTCGCCTCATGGATAACTTTGAGCCCCCGCACAAGTCCTTCCGACGACTCGTGCAGGCGCCTGAAGTCCAGGAAGCGTTCGACGAACTGGATAAGTATTTTGAATTCAAGAGGATGAAGGCCTTGCTCGACCCGTTCCCGCTCTTGGCCAGACTCGCCGAGCAGATCGATCTGCAGAAGGTGCTCGCAAGCCCCATCGTCTGGCACATTCTCGCCGAACGATATGAAGACGGAGCGACCGTGGTCTTTTCCAATAAAGATCCCGATCTTGCGATGGACGGGAGCGAGGACATGCGAAGCCAGAAGGCTAAACACGACCTCTTCTTTAAACGCATTCGCGCATCCATGGCCATATACCCTTTGTTTGAGATGGTTGAAATGAATGGCTATCGATACCTTGACGCCGATCTTGCCAATCCCCTTCCAGTCGAGGAAGCCTTCAGCGTGGGATGCGATACGGTGTTCATGTTCCTCAATACTCCCGAAAAGAACGTTCGTGTCGAGCCGTATCCACTGCGAGACTTTGTGGAGTTGAACAACCGCTTACGGTTGAACGAGCAGTACATTCACTACCGCGTCAAGGAAGCACAGGTGAAAGCCAAGAATATGGGGGTCAACCTGTTCGTGATCCGCCCAGACGAGATCCCCGCCGGACTTGGGTTGCTGGAGATTGACAGCAAAGTGATCGAATTTGTGAAGACTCACGAGCGGCAACGTATGAAGGAATATCTCGCAAATCTGGATGCCCACAATCTTCGATTTGCACCGCCAATCCTTTAGCTCCGGCTTGGTTGACGCCTGCGGCTTTGGTTACAGGAGACTTCATGGGGAGGGTGTTGAAAATAGGCCATCGTGGGGCTGCCGGATATGCGCCCGAAAATACGCTCGCGTCAGTGGAGCATGCGATCGCGTACGGCATGGACTTCGTCGAGCTTGATGTGCAGCGAACGAAAGATGGGCATCTTGTCATCATCCATGACAGACGGGTAGATCGTACCACGAATGGGACCGGCTCGGTCTCCGGGATGTCCTTGCGTGCGCTGCGGGAGCTGGATGCGGGTGCGGGGCAGCGCATTCCGACAGTGGAAGAAGTGCTTCGGACTGCCAACGAACGTGTCGGTTTGATTCTGGAGCTTAAAATAAAGGGCATAGCTGAGCAGGTCCGCAAGAGTGTTCATCTGTCGGGTTTCACCGGGCAGGTGATCTATGCGTCTTTCAAGCACGACGAGCTGCCGGCCCTCAGAGAAGCTGATCCTCAGGCTATGACCATGGCGCTCTTCGGCTGGAGTCCCCATAACGCAGTCCTGACAGCTCAAAAGGTAAAGGCCACTCATATCGGTTTCAGTCACCGCACTCTCACGAAGTCGTTGATTGAGATCTCTCACCAACGAGGTCTAGTGGCTATCGTCTATACCGTGAACGACCAGCGAGACATTCAGTCCGTGATGTCCGTGGGGGTGGACGGCGTCGTATCTGATTTTCCCGATAGGCTCTCAAAGGCCTTTTTCACCGGGAGGGCCTCTTGACCCTGTTAGCCCAATGAGAGAAAACGTATGGCCAAATCAAAACAAGATATCAAGCTGAGCGAAAGCCAACAGGACACTCCTTATCCTGTATGGCCGGAAAGGACACGAGGTCTGAACTTTTTCAGTGTGGACCATAATCTGCAGCGGTTTTTAACGCGCTACAATCCGGCCCTTATGCAGAACGATGGAAAACGTTTAGAGGACTTGGGTAAATTCTGCAGCACTGAACTAGATGAACAGGCCGAATATTCAGACCGGATTCATCCTCCAGTTCTCAAGCAGGGAATTGTTGACCTCATCCGTCCGGACGAAAGGCGTAGTTACATTTATCTGAACGAGCGCTATAAGGACACACAACAGGAACTCTATCGCCGTGAGCTTCTGGCAAAATGCTTCGCTCCCGGAAACAATGAATCGCATATGCTCCCTTTTATAGGGCAGTATCTTGTCTCCCACAGCGATGTCTCAACAGGGTGTCCTTTCGCCATGACGCATCCTGTGGCCTATGTCTTGGCACACTACGCGCCCGAATTCCTGCGTCAGAAATATCTGCCTGAACTTCTCCGCACGGACGGCACTACAGCCGTGGGCGGCACTTGGGCGACGGAAAAACACAGCGGCAGCGACATCGGCAATACAACGACAAAGGTGACTAAGCACCGTGACGGTCATTATCGTCTCCAGGGCCACAACTGGTTTACAAGCGCCATAGGGTTCAACAGGTTTCTAGCTATAAAAACTGCGCGCCCGGATGACGCGCCCGCTGGCAGCAAAGGGCTGGGCTTATATCTCGTGCCCAGTCATATTGATGACGACTGGAATATACCCAACGAATATCATGTGACGCATCTCAAGGACAAACTGGGAACGCGCGGTTTGCCAACAGGCGAAGTCAGGCTTGACGGAACGCTCTGTTATGAGATCGTGCCCGCCGGACAGGGTTTGAAAATCATGATGGAAGCGCTGGGCTGCTCACGCATCCACAACGCCATGGGATCGGCTGGAATCATGCACCGCGCCTTGTTAGAGTCGTTGTGCTGGACATCCCACCGCGCCCCCTTCGGCAAACGCCTGATTGAGCAACCCATAATACAAAAACGGCTGACGGATATCATGACGGAATGGATGGCCGGATCGGCACTCGCATTCCAAGCCGCACACTGCTTTGATGAGGCGGTTCATGACCCGAGTCAAAAGTCCTGGGGGAGGATCGTCACAGCGCTGGCAAAATTCAAGACGGCAGAACAGGCGGTCTGGTGCGCAGACAAGGCGCTCACCCTTGTAGGGGGCAATGGCTATACCGAGGAATATCCCACCGCGCGGCAATACAGGGACGCCATGGTCACAAAGGTCTGGGAAGGACCGGAGCAGATCCAAGCATTGGAGCTGATGCGCATGATTGGAACGTCTCCGGCCGATACACAGCTGTTCATGGACAAGCTGACGGAAATCGCCCAACAGCTTCCCGACGCAATGGCGGGTGAGAAAGATCATATAAGAACATTGAACGGAAACATTCACGCGCAGTTTAAGATTCTGGCTGCCAACCCTGCAAGCGCCGCGGAGACGGCTGATGACTTCCTCAGGGATATGGCGGATATTCTGGCTTACGCGTTACTCTGTGACGAGGCTGCATGGGAAGTCACGCATTGCAACGACCAGCAGAAACTTCTCGTTGCCAGGCATTATTATGAACGCACGTGCAAACGTTGTATCGGCCCAGCTCCAACATATGAACCATTGCGCAAGCATTTTATCTCCGTCGTCAAAAACATAGATTCCTGCCGGGCGCGATAACAACCCGCCCTCTCTCAACCTCATTTAAAATATGCTGTACCCCACGTAAATTGTGGGCAGGTGGCTTGGTCAGCTAGATGCAGGAAACCCACTGAATTTATTCACAATCCATCGCACAGAAGACAGCTGAGGATCTTTCGCCAGAGTCACGACCGAGTGCGCCTGACTGTGCCTTGAGAAAGGGAGACTTGGAGAGGAGTGGATTCTCTGTAGAATTGCTAGGATGCACGTTCGACAACCTGTTCAGAACATGAGTGGAGCACAACACGGCAGCCTACATCAGTCTCTGCGCCTTCCCTGCACCACCCGCGCACTATTCTTTTACACTCGCTAACCCGTATGCCAGCTTAACTGGAGGTTATCGGAAAACCCTTGACCAGCGCGCCATTGAGCCGATTGGATCGCGATGGCGCGCCGTACAGCGCATTGGATTCGCCGCGACGACGGCCTTCCGTGTCACGTACCTTCAGGCTGGACGTAAAGGGGCGCGGACGGACAGCACGCTAGCTGTGAGATGGCTCTGGATAAGCCTTTGGGAGAGTTGTAATGCTTCTCTGCGCGTGTTTTGATTAATGACAGAGGCGGCATCATGTTCATGTCGCGATGGAAACTGGAGCGAGAACGCCAACAGAAAACCATTGAAGTCCTACAACTGCTGATCGTGAGTGGTGCGGTTCGTCCGGCGGATGTGTATATTCGATATCGGGGGCCGGAGAGCTTGATCGGGAAGGGGTCAAGCGAGAGTGACCGGCTATGGTCAGAGACTGTAGTGAATCAACGTTCCATGTGGAGCATATATCTCAGAGAATTGTGGAAAACATATCGTCTAGGATCAGCCCACCTGGCGGTCCAGATGAAGCGCCACCTTGCCCCCCATCGACACGCCTCGCCGGAGCTTAAAGCCGGCACTTCCGGGAACCACTAGGCTAGGTTGGATCAAGGAAGCCGAACGGGGTAATCCGGCAGAGTGAAGTTTGGGTTCCCCCGGTGCTTTTTACAGACGGGAGCGAAGAGTGTCTTGAAGGGTGACTCAACCGTGCGGTAAAACCACCACATGGGAAACAGGGGGC
>JAKDNQ010000145.1 GCA_030456405.1 Nitrospira sp. | reverse complement strand
CCCTTCAATTCTCGTAGTTCGCTCACGACCCGAAAGGTCTGCGGACTCCGCGATACAATAGTTCGCCTATCTGTGCGCAACAGCAGATAGGAAAATTTCAACGCATCTTTGATGAACCCCACTTCCCGATCGAGCGCGACAATCGCAGGAGGCGTCTGCCACGGTCGCTCTTCATGACACCAATCGTCTGGATGGTCTAAGGCCGGACAGGCCCGCTCATGCAAGCAGGGACTATAGACTGTGCAAAGGTTCTGCTTAAGCAGGTGATTGCGCAATTGGTGCAGCTCTCGAGCCGTCTGCCGCAGTGCCGGTTCTACGATCATGATGGTGCCGTGCATCGAGAGAAACGGCAGGAGCTGGCCGACAACCGCAGCCCGCTCTGCCGAAGGATCGGTTGCTGCAGGAAACAATTCGTTGAGGGTGTTTGCGATGATCATGAGATCATAGGGCGCACCCCGCACAAGCTGCTTACCGAAATCCCCTTTGAGCGGATGTTCTAGGTTTCCCTCGATGCAACGAAGGCCTTGGCCTGGTATTCCAGCCTCATTGCAGTAGGCCTCCCACAATCTCTTCGCATCCTGCAACGATTCGTGGGATGTGTCGGCAGCCAGCACTGACAAGGATTTCGCCTGCTCCGGATTGCGATGCCACAGCCAATCCAACAAGGCTAATGCCCCGGTCCCTGGACCACAACCAAGATCGAGCACCGCCATCGGCCGGTCTGATATTTCATGATTGTCGTTCGGCAACTCATCCAATAGGACTTGGACTTTGGAGAGATTCACAGGAAGAAAATACGAGAGATAGGCAGAAGCATGGGCAGAGTCATCCAGATAGCGAGGCGGCAATGTTGCGCGTGCGGTTGTGAATAAGCGTGATAGATTCACAACCGCCAGTGCCAATGCATCGCCACGAAGGTCCTTTTCTGGCGATACCTTTGCCAGAACCTCTAGAATTTCGGATGACAGACCGGCCGGTTTCTGCTCGTTGAAGGGTTGCATCGGCATAGTGTAAGCTGAGAGCGATTAGGAGGACAACCATGACAGACGCAATTTTATTGGCCTACAAAGATGTGGAACGCTCGATGGAGCGATTCACCCAACTCCTTCAAAGCCACGTGGACACAATGGGCGCCGCGCCATCTCACAACCCCGACCAAGTCTTTCGCATATCCCAAGGCACCAAAGCGATGAGGGATAGCGCAATGATCTATCTCTCCTATGCCAAGTATGTCGCCTATGGCATGCCGGAATCTGAAGAGATGGTGCAAGACGAACTGCAAGGCTAGAAGAACGTCTGTTTGGTTTGTCTGGTCTATCTCGTCTGTCTTGTTCACGAGATAGACGAGATAGACCAGACAGACCAGACAGACCGGATAGACTCCAAAAAAACAAGAGCCCGATCCTGAATAAGGATCGGGCTCTTTGTTTTTACTTCGAGGCTTCGTCAGATGCTGCGCATGAAATGGGCGACGTCATCTTGATTGACGGCTCCACCCATAATAGAAGACATCGCGACGTTGGTCGATTTCTTCCCAGTCAGACCAGACTCGACTTCGTCTACGATCAATTCCACCGGCATCGACTGACCGCCATACACCCGCGGTCCACCGATGATCTTAGCTTTGGAATATCCGTAAATTGCAGTGGCCACCTCTTTCGCCAACCATCCGACATAGTTGAACTCGGGAACGACAATGAGTTTCGTTTTGCCACAGAGCTTCCGTAACTCCTGCGTCGGAAACGGCCTGATCGACCGAACCTTGATCAAGCCGATCTTAATACCCTTTTCTGCGCAAATCCGAACGGCTTCTCGTGACTGAGCCGCAGCACTACCTGAGGCAATGATCACCGCCTCGGCATCGTCCACATTCTCAGCTGTGAGCAACCCGCCCATATACTGATTGATGTACTTGCGTGACCGTTCGACTGCTGCCCACACCTCCTGTTGCCACACCGCATGGATGTTATAGGCCATGAAGTTCGACTTCTGAACCGGGGCGTCGCGAGACAAACGGGCGGGAGGATTCTCCGCGTCGAGGACCGGCACCGCGCCACGCCAGGCTTCACGACCAGGCAGCTTCATGCTGCGGTCCTGCATCCGGACATATCCACGGGCATGGGTCACGAAGAACCCATCGCAGCAGACACCGACCGGGAGTGTCACATCGTTCTTCTCGCTGATCGTAAACCCTGCCATGATGAAGTCGTACATGTCCTGCTGATTCTCGGCATGAAAGACGATCATCCCAGAGTTCAATAGATAGGCCACTTCGATATTGTCAGGCTGAATGGCCAGCGGGGCATTGACGACGCGGCAAGTAAACATGGCGACAATGGGCAGCCGATGCCCTGGCCAGGACGCGATGCCTTCCAAACCCCTCAGCGTCCCGGGACCTGCGGTCGCCGTAAAGCAGCGGACACCGGCTCGAGATCCACCCGCCATCGCCGCCATGACGCCGACTTCTTCTTCGCCGCGGTAATACTCTTTCACGTAGCCTTCGCCGTAGAGGACACCGATAAGCTGCATCGTTTCGCTCTGCGGGGTAATGGGGTAGGCAATGGCCAGATCCACGTTGGATCGCCGAACGGCCTCTTTCGCCGCTTCGCTGCCCGTTATAAACTCTTTCTCTCGCGGGGCTTCGAGAAACAAGTATTCCGGCGTAACCACCTTCTGCCGTTTCGCTTCGGCATGAGGGTCTTTCCTTGCGCCTGTCGTCTCGACCGGTTTAGGGGCCGCGACACTCGTGATGGGGTCGCCCTGCGGATTGGTCTTCTGCTCTGCTTCGAGTGCTTCGCTCATGGTGACACCTCTTCGCTATATCGCCCGTGCGATTCGACCTTGGTTAGCCTTCACGCTTCATCTGCTCAGCCGAATGGCCGAAGGCAGCCGCGCCGGCAACTCCCACGGCAACGGGCGCAAAGGTGAGGGGATTGGTGTGAGTTTTCCCACCGTGAACTCTCGTTTGCGTGCCGGTAAATCTCACGTTTTCGCCGTTCTCCGGTAACTTAATGCCCATTTCTTCACGCACCCGCTTGAAGACCTGCGCGGTCTTTTTCAACTTGATCGTGTCCGAATCGCGAATCGTCAGCATCGCATCTTCGTGCCCCTGCTCCGCACAGATTGCCATCGTGAGACAGTTCGTCCCGGCACGAATCATTTTCAAGGTCAAGTTGGCATAATGGCAATGCACGCCGATGAAAATGCAGGCCTCGATCTTGTTGCCCCAAATCGTCAGATTCGGATGGTTTGGATTGATGACCTCTTCCGGGTCAATCTTTGGATACTTCGGGCGATAGTCCGGCATGGGGATGATCATGACTTCGGGGATCTGAGCGGCGATTTCCAGGACGGCCTTGGCCTTTTCAATGGCATGCTCGTTCCAGGCCCAGAGCACCAACGGTCCTGGGAAGATCGTCGCGTTGGGGCTGGTCAACATTTTACGAGCCATCTCTTCAATAACCTTGTCTTCATTTTCCTCCAACAGCCCGTAGTAGAGTCCTTGCCCTGGGTCAGGCAGCGCAACTCCCAACTGAGCCGCTGATGGCGGATGAAATCCGGCGGGACCAGGAACAATGATTCGTTCTCTTGTATCTGACGTCGTTGCCACTCCCGTACCTCCCTAATTACCTATCACAATCATTGGATTGGACAGGACTGCAACGGTGGTTTTCTCTTCATAGCGAATGTTATCAGTCACGGCAGCCATCGGTAATTGATCGATCATAATCATCTTAATGGCATTATTTTTTGCCAGCGTGTCGCACACCCACACGCATAGCGCACAACCCTTGCATCTATCCACCGCTATGTAGGCAGTGCCGTACTTGAAGCCCTTATCCGTTCCCATGGTTTCGCTATACTGAATGGTATTCGCTTCAGGGCAATATTGCGTACAGAGCTTGCAGCTCTTCGAGGCACAGATATCAACACTGATATTGGCTACCAGATACATGGTGCTCCTTCGTGCTAAATCCTGATCACGCGCCTACGGTCGCGCGGGCTTCCGACCGTTTGACCGATGTCGCAGCCCAACCGTGATCGACTGCGTAATTCCACCCGGCTTGAATCACCGCCACATTTTTATCGATTAGTTCCTGCTTCTTCTTGAATTTTCGTTCGACGACACTGTCCAACGCCGCAGTTCCTCCTGAGACGACAAATCCCTTGCCAAGGAACCGGTCCTTCACCGACTGCTCCAGCGCTTCAACCGACGTCAGCCCCGTGATCGCTCCGATACAGCCCATGAGTCCCATGTTCGTCGCGAGGTCCATTCCCGCAACTTCAAGGGACAGTTTGGTCGCAGGGAAGTAATAGAGTTTCGCACGGCGCTCTTCCAGCTCACGCTGCTGATCCCTATGAAGGCTCATCGGGCCATCGTTGTTGATCAACGCAATCCCATCCTCTTTCAATCCAAAGTAGAATGGCATCGTATAGGACTTGCCGTGAGTAATGACCTGGGGATGGAAGATAATGATGATGTGCGGGAAGGTAATTTCTCCAATTTCGTAGATCGGTTCATCCGACACACGGACGTAGCTTTCGACCGGCGCCATCCGCTTTTCCGATCCGTAAAATGGGACGATCGTGCTTTCACCGCCGGCATGGATCACTGCGGTGCTCAGAATGTGCGACCCCGTCACGACACCCTGTCCGCCGACTCCGGCCATCCGAATGTTAAAGCGCTTTGCCATGTCCGAGCCTCCCTCCGAATCGTTTACGCCTTGTTTGGAATTGCCGCGGCAGGAGCAGCCGCTTTCGGAAGATAGTCTTTGTAGCCATACCGCTCGGTCAGATACTGCTTGGCCTCATCGCTCACATATTCCGTGAACTGATACCGATCGTTCTCAACAGTCTTCGCGTCTTCCATCACCTTGTCGGTCGGAATCGCGTACTCGATGTTGCAGGAGGTATAGGCTTGTATGTAGGTTGACCCCACTTCGCGGGCAATCAACACCGCCTTCTTAATGACGCTCTCGACACGGCGGGGATTGTTCGGAACGACTGTCGCGACATAGGCGCATCCAGCTACCTTCGCCATTTGCAACATGTCCATCTTCTCGAACTTCTTTCCCAAGGGGGCCATCTTTAAGACAGCGCCACGGTTGGTCATCCCGCTCTCCTGCCCACCGGTGTTGCCGTATACTTCGTTGTCCAACATGATCGTCGTGAATCGTTCCTTTCGGAACCAGGAATGGAGCACTTGCTGGAATCCGATATCCGCCGTGCCGCCGTCTCCTGCCATCACCACCACATCTTTCGGTTTGTCACCGAACCGCAACCGCAACCCGCGGGACAATCCGCTTGCAACACCGTTCTGATCGCCATAGTTGCCATACACAAACGGGATTGCAGCCTGTGAAATCGCTAACCGCCCGCAGCCCGCCGTACCGACAGTGATGGTGTCTTCGGGGTTAGGGAAGGCAATGATTGCCAGTCGGATAAACAGCGTCATCGCGCAACCGGCACACATAGGATGCTCTTCAAGAATTTCCTTGAAGCTTCCCATTTGGGAGACAGCAATCTTCTTTCCAAAGGGACCATGCTCGACCATATCCCGATATTCTTTCGGCATGAACTTCTCAAATCCACCGGAAAACTTTACATAATCAAGACTCATCGGAACACCTCCCTTTATTTATCGTGGCAACAGAAGCCCATTGCCGATCGGACTGATACAGTTAGTTATATGCAACAAGCCTGCAGGATTTCGAGGTTGAATGACCTGACACGTTCACAGGAGTGCGTATGGTAGCAAAGCTTAAAAAAGACTGTCAACGAGAAACGTCCCTGAACTTCCTCTAAACCATATAAGATCGAACTCGAAAATATTATAACTTCCTGATAATCAACGCAACTTCTCAGAAGGCCCA
>JAKDNQ010000144.1 GCA_030456405.1 Nitrospira sp. | reverse complement strand
CAATCCAGCCGTGTTCTATGCAGGTACGAATGGGAGTGGCTTGTATAGGAGTAACAATCGTGGGGAGACCTGGGAGCCAGTGCCGACTGCGCTTTCGAGTCAGTGAAAGAGATTACTGCCGAGGGACAGTGGCTCGTTCTTGGAGTGTTGAACCGACCGCGGACGAGCCGAACGACGAACCAACGCTCGAGTCTCCGAGGCTTGAGCCCACACTGGAGCCGCCGAAGCTCGATCCTACCGTCGAATCCGATAGGCTGGACCCCACCGTGGAGCGTTGGAGCGACGAGCCGACTGCCGACGACGATTCACTGTTAAAAGTGGACTCGCCGATTGAAGGGCCCGCACGACCTGTAGCGCCAATCCCAAACCCTACTGGACCTGAGCTGCCGATGTTGTGGCTGTTTCTCGACGACGCCCCGATGTCTTGGCCGGTTACACCTTCGGCGCCCATTGTGTTGCCGCGCTTCGGGGTTTTTCCGATACTCGGCCCAGCTGTTGGTGCGCTGCCAATACTGCTACCCGTTTTTGGCCCTGTCGATAGCTTCGGTGCTCGGATGTCTCTTTCGATCGATTCTTCTATTTCCCGAATCGCATGAGCTTCCCGGCCTGAGGCCTCAAAATCTCCGAAATCGCGTGTG
This sequence comes from Nitrospira sp., assembly GCA_030456405.1. The sequence goes on along the minus strand of JAKDNQ010000144.1, from coordinate 5,249 downwards.
TTGGTCGAGGCGCCGATGCGTTCAAGCATCACGCGCAATTTCTTGAGGTCGGCGCGTGCTGTTAAAACACTCGGGATCATTTCGTGGAGTATGATCCCGCGAGAGGCCATCGAATGATTCGACATATTAGCCTGTGTGGCCTTGAGCAACTCTCCAACTTCGTCTCCCAGTTCTTCAACCTGCTGAAGTTCTGAGAGATCGGTCTTGCAGCAATCGAGGAAATGGCGATACTTGTTCAGGAACGTCGATACGTCGTCCGGCAGATTTTCAATCTTGAAGTCGCGCCGCGGTTTATCACCAGTAGACGTCTCCCTTTCTTGCGCTGATGCCGGAGCCTCTTTCTCCTCGACTAGTGGCATGCAGCCAACCCCGTTGGTTGCAGAATATTGCTGGTCGGATTTTCGATCTGGGCACCAATAGAGCGGTGATGCCGCTGTCGCCGCGGTGTCGGTGATCCCGCAGAACGTGAAGGCGGCTCCCCCCATGAAGGAGATCAGGCAGAGGGCTTTGGTTGTTGTGAGCGAACGCATAAAACCATTTTCAACCCGACTAGAATCCTTGTCAACCAAACTCGCCAACTTCGTGTGTTCGACTCATTGACTGATCGACCCAGTGTCAGACTATGTGCCTGTCAATTTTTTGCCGAAACAAAGATATCCACATGGTGATGGTTCCTGCCGCGACGGCTCGATTATGTCGGTCAAGAGGGGGTATCGTAATACTACGCTTGTCTCATGAGCGTGAATTGTGAGTGTTCGTCGGTCTCTGGTCTCTATATGACTATCATCGGGTGATTACCATCAGTCAATGCAGCGCTTATGCCGTATCACTGTCTCTATCTTTCGCTCAAATTTTTAGGAAGAGATAGAGTCGCCGACCTTCATAAGTACATGAATTTTCTATTGACAAGACTTAGAGTGGGTGTATACTCGCATTATAGTGGGAGAAAGTGGGTAAGTTTGGTAGAAAATAATTAATGCTGGCATCTAAACATATTCCGGTCATGTCAGAAGAAGTCTTATCATGGCTCATTCGGGGCGATAGTCGAATCTATCTTGATTGTACGGTGGGATATGGTGGGCATGCAGAAAAAATCCTTGATGCAAGCGACCCAAACAGTAGGCTTATAGGATTTGATCGTGATGAGGGGCCTATTGCAGCCAGTCGAGAAAAACTCGCACGGTTCGGCGGTCGCGTTCTTCTTTTTCATGGTCATTTTGTGGATCTGAAACAGCACATTACTTTCAGTGGCATCAGCCAGGTTGATGGAATTCTGTTTGATCTTGGGGTCTCATCCCCGCAGTTGGATGAACCTGCTCGTGGTTTCAGCTTTCAATTGGACGGTCCGTTGGACATGCGTATGGATCGGTCAATGAGCGAGACCGCCGCTGACATGGTTAATCGTTGGCCGGAAACGCAATTGGCCGACACAATCTTTCAGTTCGGTGAAGAACGGTTTTCTCGACGAATTGCACGTGCCATTGTTCGTGCGCGTCAACGTCATCCGTTGGCCACGACGAAAGAGCTCGTTTCAGTGATTGAGGGGGCTGTTCCGGCGAATTATCGGCATGGTCGACTCCATTGTGCCACCCGCACGTTTCAGGCCCTTCGCATTGCCGTGAATCAAGAACTCGACTGTCTTGAACCAGCGTTGCGTGATGCAGTGGATGTGCTGTCTCCCGGCGGCCGCCTCTGTGTCATCTCGTTCCATTCGCTCGAAGATCGGATTGTGAAGCGCACGTTACGGATGCTCTCTAGCACGGACGATCCCGCGCTGATGGTTCTCACCAAGAAGCCGCAGGTTCCCAGTAAGGAAGAAGCTGACCGGAATCCTCGATCCCGCAGTGCCAAATTGCGGGCTGCCCAACGGGTATTCTAAGGAGGACCGTTTATGAAGACGATAACAATAGGGGCCGGAGTGCTATTGATCTTCGTATTTGTATGGGAACGTGTGGATGTCGTTCGATTGGGTTATCAGATCGAACGATTGAAGACGCAGAAAATATTGCTTGAGCGAGAGAGAGATCAATTGCAAGTGAAGGTTTCTGCGCTGACGGCCCCGGAGCGGATCGCGAAAGTGGCGACTGAAAAACTGGGGCTTATTCCGCCCCAGCAAGGTCAAGTGCTGGTGGTGCATTTGCCGGGAGAGACTCCGAGCGTGACACTCCCTCCCGTGGAGCTCATCCGTGTGGCAAAACATGATTCGATCGGGAGGGTGCCCCAGTGACTGCCGGACCTTCGCGCGGTCGTCGCTATGTGATGCTGTTTCTGCTCCTGTGCGGGTTCTCTATTATTCTCTTTCGGCTGGTGACGCTCCAAGTGCTCCAAGCAGCCGAACTCACGGCCAAGGCCGACCGGCAACATCAAAAGACCGTGTCGTTCGAAGGAGCCAGAGGCATGGTATCGGATCGACACGGCAAAGTGCTTGCGATGAATGTAGAGGTGCCATCGGTGTTCGGCGTACCGACGTCGCTTGAGAGCCCTTCCACGGTTGCTCGTCATCTTTCTCCAGTGCTCCACATTCGAAGCGATGAGCTCGAGAAAAAGCTTCGGCAAGACAAAAGCTTTGTGTGGCTGGCGCGAAAGGTCGAGCCTGAGCAAGGCCGCCGGCTGCAACAGTTGTCGTTGGACGGCATCGGCGTGGTGATGGAGGGGAGGCGGTTTTACCCTAAGGGCCCGTTGTTGGCTCATGTGTTAGGGTTTTCTGGGATGGATGGGCAAGGGCTTGAAGGTCTTGAGCGCCTCTACGATTCGCATCTGCATGGAGAAAAACGTGTCACTGTGCTGCAGCGAGATGCGTTAGGCCGTACGGTGTTTCCCAAGGATGTGGCGGAGCAAACGCCGACGCCGGGACATGCGCTCAAGCTGACCGTTGATGAGATGATTCAATACATTGCAGAAAAAGAACTTGAAGAGGCCGTTACCCATTCTCGCGCTAAGTCCGGGACGATCATCGTCATGGAGCCTCAAACGGGTGCGATTCTTGCGATGGCCGTTAGCCCACGATTCGACCCCAATGTCGTGGCTGCGTTGACACCCGATCGGTGGCGTAATCGTGCCCTGACAGACACCTACGAGCCAGGGTCGACCATGAAAGCGATAGTCGCGGCTGCGGCGCTTGAAGAAAACGTGATGACGCCAGGTTCCATGGTTTTCGGTGAAAACGGCCAGATGGTGGTTGCAAATACGACGATTCATGACCATGACAAGCTGGGTTGGATGACATTCTCTGAGGTGATTCAAAAATCCAGCAACATCGGTGCCGCCAAGACGGGGATGGCCCTCGGAGACCAGCGACTCTATCGGTATCTCCAAGCATTCGGATTCGGTCAACGTACTGAGATTGATCTGCCGGGAGAAGTGAACGGACTTTTGAAGGCGCCCAAAGAATGGGGTCGTCGATCGCTCGCGTCGATTTCGATGGGTCAGGAAGTTGGGGTGACGCCTCTTCAGATGGTATCGGCGGTCGCCACTCTCGCCAATGGGGGCGTGATGATGAAGCCATACGTCGTATCCGAAGTACGCGATCAGAAAGGTCATGTGCTCAAGGAGGTCCGACCGCAAGTAAAGCGGCGAGTCGTGTCGCCGGAGACAGCCCAAGTGATGACGACGATGCTGGAAGGTGTCGTGACGAATGGGACGGGAACGAAGGCGGCCATTCCTGGCTTCCGTGTGGCGGGTAAAACCGGGACTGCGCAAAAAGTCGACTCGCGAACCGGCGCCTATTCCTCGACCCAGTTTGTCGGGTCGTTTGTCGGATATGTTCCGGCGGAATCTCCACGGCTGGCGATGATCGTTGTTCTCGATGAACCTCAAGGTGAATCCTGGGGCGGGGTCGTGGCGGCTCCGGTCTTTCGGCGAGTCGGGGAGCAGGCGCTGAACTATCTTGGTGTATCGAGAGAAGACGCTGTGAAAATCGCACTGGCGATGAAGGACCACTAAAAGTCCATGGCGCGTGATCCCGTTACCCTTACGCAGTTGCTTGAGGCGCTCTGTGGGGGAATCGATGTTTTGGAACAGCGTGGCGACATGAATTGTCAGATCCATGCGATTACGGACGATTCGCGAGCCGTGACGGGTGGCAGCCTCTTTGTTGCCGTGAAGGGCGAACGCGTTGATGGGCACGAATTTGTCGATCGGGCCATCAAGGCTGGAGCGGTGGCAGTGGTCGCGCAAGCGCCAGTGGCATTGGGGTCATTACCGTTTGTGCGGGTGAATGATTCACGAAAGGCGCTCGGCCTTCTCGGTAGCCGATTTCATGGGAACCCCTCCGCTCATCTCAAGATGATTGGAGTGACGGGTACGAATGGGAAGACGACGACGACATGCCTTTGCAAAGCATTGCTAGAAGGGATCGGTCGGCGAGTAGGATTGATCGGGACGGTGGGGTATCAGATTGGGCCGGAGACGCTTCCTGCCTCTCACACGACACCCGGCGCACTCGATCTCCAAGAACTACTGGCCAAGATGGTCGAAAGTGGACTCACCACTGCGGTGATGGAAGTGTCGTCCCACGCCCTTGCGTTAGACCGGACATCGGGTTGCGAGTATGACGTGGCGGTCTTCACGAACCTTACGCAGGATCACCTCGATTTTCATCATACGATGGATGAGTACTGTGAGGCAAAGTTGCGACTCTTTACCGGATTGGCCGGGGGGCAGAGGGCCGGGAAACGAGCGATTGTCAATTTGGACGATCCCCGGGGGAGTATGATTCAGACAGCCTGTCCTGTGCCTGTCTGGGGGTACGCCATTCAGAACCAGGCAGACCTCAAGGCAGAACGTGTGCGTCTTTCGCTTTCTGGAACCACGTTTACTGCTGCCACTCCAGCAGGATCGTTTCCCGTCGAGAGCCGGTTAGTCGGGGAGCACAATGTCTACAATCTGCTAGGGGCAATCGGAGTGGCGCTGCACGACGGGGCGACGACCGATCAAATCCGCGAAGCGGCCGCCCATATCACCAATGTTCCCGGCCGCTTCGAGCGGATCTCGTCTGGACAAGATTTTACGGTTGTTGTCGATTATGCCCATACGGAAGATGCACTTCTCAGGCTGCTGACAGCTGCCCAGACATTAAAGACTGATCGGATCATTACCGTGTTTGGCTGTGGTGGTGACCGGGATCGAGGGAAGCGGCCCAAGATGGGTCGCGCTGCCGTCGAATACAGCGACGTGGTGATCTTGACATCCGATAACCCTCGAACCGAGGACCCGATGGCGATCCTTCATGAAGTTGAAATCGGCGTGCG
>JAKDNQ010000034.1 GCA_030456405.1 Nitrospira sp. | reverse complement strand
ACGCCAGCTATGGCGGCTGGCATTACAGATAGGATCTGGGAACTGGAAGAACTAGTGCATGAAAATCAAAATTGCCCACTACCCGACCTCTTGACACTAGGTAATTTGTATATTAAATTGCCGTCCACAGGTCGAGAGAAGGGCGCCATGGTAGACAACTTTCCCGCCGTGTGGTTGAGCCTAGACGGTCTCTGCTGCCGTCGGTGTGGCAGGACTGGTGTATCTTCGATGTGGTGGCCCAAAGGGGAACACAACTGATATTCCCCATGAGACAGGACCTCGTCGATAGACCAGACTCACCATTTAAAAAAATAAGGAGGCGGGAATGACGGGAAGGAATTTCGTTGTGTCGATTATGATGATGGGGAGCGCTCTGATTTTGTCAGGAGGTATGGCCTTCGCTGAAGATGAGCCCCCATTGCCCCCGGTTCCAGCCGAGTATGCAGACAAACATATGCCGGCTGGAGGGTGGACGGATCCTAAGGCTATCGAAGATGGAGCGCTGATTTACAGCGGCGAGGCTCATCCGCAGGTCAACTGTGGCAGCTGCCACGGCAAGGATGGTAAACCCGTAAAAAAGGGTGCGCGGGATATGCGTGATCCTAAAAATATCTGCCGTTGGTCCGACAGCTTCTGGTACTGGCGAATTTCGGAAGGTATCCCGAAGACGAAAATGAAAGCCTGGAAGAGCATGCTGTCGGAGGAGCAGATCTGGCATGTGATGGCGTTTGAGAACCAGTTCTCGAACGAGGGCAAGCCGCACGACCACTCGTGTTACAAACCTTAAGCAGGCGGGTAATGACCATGCCCTGAACCGGGGCTGAAACCATTCGGTTCGTCCCGCGTCGTATGAGAGAAGAAACTATCAGGGCAGTCCAAAATCAAAGGAGGCGTCATGTCCAAGAGTTTTTCGCGTAATGTGCGTCATGCCGGATTGATCAGCGCATTGGTCATGGCTCCGTGTCTTGCCATCAATGCAGGCGTGGTGTCGGCGGAGACCATCCAAGCCCAACTGGTGAAGGCACCCAATGTTCCCCCTCCCATCACACGAACCCAGCCCGCCACCGTCGTGGTCAACCTGGAAGCGAACGAGTGGGTCGGTCCGCTGAGCGATGATAACAACTATGAGTTCTGGGGTTTTAATAAAACCGTGCCAGGGCCCATGATCCGCGTCATGGTGGGCGATACGGTTGAAATCCGTTTGAAGAACAATAAGGACAGCAAGGAATCTCACAATATTGACTTCCATGCGATCACGGGGCCAGGCGGCGGGGCTAGCCTGCTCAATAGCGAGCCCGGACAGGAGAGCGGGGGAAAGTTTAAGATGATCATTCCTGGCATCTTTTTGTATCACTGCGCCACCGCATCGCCATCCATTCCCGAGCACATTTCAAATGGCATGTACGGCACGATCATAGTTGAGCCAGCGGGTGGGCTGAAGCCTGTCGAAAAAGAATTCCAGATCACGGAAAGCGAGTTTTACACGAAAGAGGGCGGCAAGGGCGAGACCTTGGAGTTTTCGTACGAAAATGGGTTAGACGAGCGCCCCTCCCATGTTGTATATAACGGCCATGCGAGCTCGATGGTCAAAAATCCTCTTCGAGCCAAGGCCGGAGACACCGTTCGGATTTTCTTAACCAACCCAGGACCCAACTTTGTCGACTCTTTCCAGCTCCTCGAACAGCCGTTCGACAGGGTGTACTCCGAGGGTTCTTTGACCTCACCACCGGCGGAGAATATCAAGGTTACCAAGGTTCCTACAGGTGGCGCTGTCATGGTCGAGTTTAAAGTCAAGGCGGGCACCTATACTTTAGTTGACCCAGTGAAGAATCGAAAGGACCAAGGCGCCCTTGGCCTGCTGAAGGTAGATTAGAGGATCCAGCCAACTATGTCATGTACAAAGGCCTGAAGTACTCTGCAGGCAGGTGATCAGGATGATGGCCGGCAGAGTCATCCAAAATTAAAGGAGGAGTCATGTCCAAGAGTTTTTTGCGTAGCGTGCGTCATGCCGGATTGATCAGCGCATTGGTCATGGCTCCGTGTCTTGCCATCAATGCAGGCGTGGTGTCGGCGGAGACCATCCAAGCCCAACTGGTGAAGGCACCCAATGTTCCCCCTCCCATCACACGAACCCAGCCCGCCACCGTCGTGGTCAACCTGGAAGCGTCCGAGTGGGTCGGTCCAATTAGCGACGATAACAATTATGAATTCTGGGGTGTGAATGGAATGGTGCCAGGGCCCATGATCCGCGTCATGGTGGGCGATACGGTTGAAGTCCATTTGAAGAACAAGAAGGACAGCAAACAGAGTCACAATCTTGACTTCCAAAAGACCACTGACGGAGCCGCCCTGGTCAATGCGGAGCCCGGGAAGGAAGCCCAGATACAGTTTAAGGCCACCAAACAAGGCCTCTTTGTCTATCAGTCCTCCACTGCTGCGCCAGCCAATATACAACACCTTTTGAGTGGCATGTACGGCTTGATCTTAGTTGAGCCGGCTGGTGGGCTGAAGCCTGTTGAAAAAGAATTCTATGTCATGCAGAGCGAATTTTACATGAAGGATGGCAAGAAAAATGATACCCTGGTTTTTTCGAATCAAAAGGTGTCAGAGGCGGATGCTTCTTATATCGTGCATAACGGCCATATGACCGCGTTGGTCAAAATCCCGCTACGATCTAAAGTGGGAGAGACCGATCGATGGTTTTATGGCAATGCAGGAGTCAACTTTGATTCTTCGTGGCACGTCATCGGCGAGATGTTAGACCGGGTGTGGCCCGGAGGTGACGTGGCAAAAGCGCCATATGAGAGCATCCAAAGCACCCTGGTGCCGCCAGGTGAAGCGACCATAGGAGAATTTAAAGGCGAAATGCCAGGCACGTTTGTTTCGGTTGACCATTCGATCTTCCGCACCGAAAAAGGCGCCCTTGGCCTGCTCAAGATAGATGGTCCAACCAATCCTAGCCTCTTCAAAGGGCTGTAGTAACCTGCAGGGACATGATTAGGATGATGGCAAGACACAGCGGCCTCAATAGCAGTGATGCTCATGGCATCACGGTCGTAATGGTCGCACCAGAGTAACATTAAGACGGGGAGGGTCAATATGAAAATAAGAAGAAGCAAATGGGTGAGCCGAATCGGGGCTGTGGGGCTGGCTGTCGTATGCCTGGCGCTTGCTGGTTTCGGCTCAGGAGCCACCCCTGCCGAAGCGGAAGACTCACCGACGGGTCAGCAGAGCGCGCGGTTTGTCGTGCTAGAGGCCATGAATAATGAGGGGGTGCTGGATAATGAGACGGGGCTGGTATGGGAGACAATACCGACGAGAGCACAGACGGTTTGGAAAAGTGCCGCCGGTATCTGTGCGAAAAAGACCGTCGGTGGCAAGAAAGACTGGCGCTTGCCCACAGTCAAAGAGTTGGAGACCCTGGCGGATCACACGATATATCCTCCCCCCGCCCTCCCGACTGGCCATCCCTTTTCCAACATCGAGTTTCATGGTTATTGGACGTCGACGGAGCACGAAGACTATTCGTTTAGCGCGTGGGACGTAAACTTCGACTATGGCATCATTGGCAACGATTTTAAGATCAACAAGAACTTTGTCTGGTGTGTGCGCGATAACAAGTAGAATCAGGAGTGACTCTTAGGTCATTGGCTGATTTGGGGGGGGGCATAAGCCCCCCCTGCTCGTCCCACGGTGAATCATGGATTAGCTTCCCCCTGTCACGGCTGAACCCTTTCTACGCCTGGCCCGTTACGAACATCAGATAAGGGGAGGGAGCGTCGCTGCCGTCCGTTGGGCACCCTCTCCGTCGAGCGACCCAATTATCAGGCAGGACGTTACGTGCCGGCTAGGTGTGGCGTGGAATTAGGTTTTGTCGAGAGGCTCGACGGCAAGATCGGGGTTCTTCAACGATGTACTGATGGCCTGCGAGGTGCGGTGTATCTGCGTTTGAATATCCTCCCGTACATGGCCTCGGAAACCTAACAGATCTGACAGTCTTCCCACTCGTTCCGGATAATAGCCCCTGGATGTAAGCCATCCACTGGCATTCTTCAGGCCGCGCGATAACAGAGGCCCTCCAGTGAGGGCCACCGCATCAACAAGGCAATACCAGACAGCAACCCCACTTGGAGGGTTTCCCTGGGCCAAACCAAACACAGGGTCTACCAACGCCCATTTCCAGGCCCCAGCTGCTGTGCCGAGTATCTCCAGCCAAGTCGTAATAAAGAATGCCGCGAGGTACACCAACGGCGAGCGACCTCTAAACAGACAGATCAAAAACACTGAGAATAGCACTGCCCCCCCTACATCACCCTGTTCTGGAAACCCGCTGATCCCCCAAATCGACCATGCCCCGCACACCACAATCACTGTTGTGGTAATGACTCTTGCATATTTAATAAACAGCCCGGAACGCGCCAACGCAATGGAAGTTAAATACACCATTCCGTGACCGAGCGGCACATAGGCCGGTACATTGTCGAAGCGATAGGTGTAGCCACCCATACAGACAGACGCCACATATTCACCGATTGTCGTAAACGCAACAGCCACGGCAACCTGCAATCGTACTTCTCTCGTCTCGCCCCGCAAGAATCCAATCAGACATACCAACGCGATACACCCTAGGGCATATTGTTTCCACACACTCCCGCTTACTTCAAACGCCATACAGATCGCAACAGAGGCAAACGTAACCGCCGCGATGGTGTAGTCCCTTTTCCTATGCGTATAGGCGGCATCAATCTCAGGGAAATGGCGTAGCAAACTCGACCTCATGGAATTTCAACCCTTCATGAATCTGTTACTTACGCTCAATTGTTGACCACTTGAATACGCGATAAGAAACAGGGCCCATCATAGAGTACGTCTGATGCCACGGGGATGGGCTGCAGATTCTCCTGTGGTCGAAATCTAACCTGTAGCTGGCCTCACGTCAACTCGGCTGTGCGGAATCATGGGTTACTCGACTACGGTGGCTTTACGCGCGCAAGGGCACCCAGTGAAGATCAATCATCAGAACGAGCCACATGTCTTACGGAAAATACCGGGCTGTTTGCAAAAAAATGCGGGAGAACTGCAGTTGTATGCAGCCTCCCGCCAACTACGACGAAGTGGTGTACTGGTTCGAGAAGAAAACTCCGGGGATCAGTCTTTCTCCTTCTTCTCTTCCTTCAACACCATCTTTCCCTGCGCCAAACTGGCATTGAGATCATGCTCCGGCACTTTCTTATGAACCAGGTTTTGATGGCAATCGATACAGGTTGCGCCTTCCGTTTCCATTTTCTTGTGTGCCGCCTTCGCCGAAGCGCCTGGAGGCTTTGTATTTTTATGGCAGGCCCGGCACGTCATGCTGTCCCAACCCTTTAGTTTCATGCGCGCCCTGTAAGCGGCCTCTGGACGGAACTCGTTGAATTTCTCGATCGTAGAGTAGTCCTTGGTGAACTCATCGATCAGGAATGGCAGTCCATCCACCACGTGTGTCCATATTGCCAGGTGAAAGTTTGCCAAGCCCTGGGGAACGTGGCAATCCTTGCAGCCTGGATCGGAGCCGAGTGCTCCCCAGTGTGAGGACTTTTTCAGTTCCTCATAGGGATAGGTCTCTGAATGGCAGCTTACACAGAACTCGGTCCTGGATATAGCAGCCTCGCCGCCGAATACCACGACGATCGATCCAACCGCTAGAACTGCCCCAAGGAGTATGGCGCCACCAGACCACCGCCCTGCCATTACTCCTCCTTGCCGATCTCGGCCGGCTTGGCATCCTTTTGGAACTCCTCATGGAACTTCGGGGTAGGTGGGCCATCAAATGTCCCCGCTAGTTTGAAGTGTTCATGCATAGCCTTGTTGTTACGCACCATCTTCTCAAAGTCGAACGTATACTTCTTATCGACCGCGGGAGTGAATGGAGTATAGGGTTTCTTGGCCCCCTTCCACCCAGAGCCCTCGTAGTTCAGGTGGCACGAGCTGCACTTCTCAATGAACTCAAACTCTTGTCCGGCTTCCGCGAGGGACTCGCGCGGCGTGACCTTTTTCGATTTTTCAAAGGCCTCACCGGCCTTGCGGTGGATCTTGCGATAGTCGGGGCCGGCCCCATGGCAGGATTCACAGCCTACACCGATCAAGAACTTGTCCGGCTCCGAAATTTCATACCCACCTTCTACCCCGAATCCAGTCACGTGACAGCCAATGCAATCCTTGTCCTTGGTAAAGTCCTTCTTAGGGTCGAGTTTCGCCTTGACCATGGCCTTGTTCTTTTCCTTGTCTCTGTCAGCTTTGAGTGAGTCGACAGCTTTGGCATGGGCAGTCTTGAGCCATGAGTCGGCTTCGCTCTTGTGGCAATTACTGCATTTCTTCCGGCCCTCGAACGCAGTTTCTGCAGCAGCGCTTCCGACTAAGACAGCAAACAACGCCGTAGCGGCAAGTGTGAGTGTCATGAGATGCTTCACTGGTGTGTCTCCTTTCTATCTAGAAAACTAATCGTGGTCGTGCTTGAAAAATCGACTATGCGTTACTCTATCGAGACGGTGCAAGTTTTTCAATACCGGTCCTTCCACTTCGGCCACTCAAAGAATCAGATATTCGATGGCTGCGCAGACAGAATCTTATACACCCAATAGCCTCCCTGTTTATGGACCAACTGGACGGCTTTGAATTCGCGAGGCTGCGAGGTCGTCATGGGCAGCATCTGTGCGAGCAGCGTATTATCGCTCTTCGCATCGGTGAGGAAGTAGGCGCGCACTAAACTCTCCGAGAGTCCATACACCGTTTGGGAGGTGTAGTTGTTGTCCATTTGCCAACGCTTCACCATCGCGCTTAGACCATGCACATCCCCACCCTTCAAGGGGAAGTCCTTGTAGGCGACACCGATGCGATCGGGGAGCATCTGCCCGAGTTTGTAGAGGTCCGCGACGTGAACCACGACATAGGCTTCGCGCCCACCAGTCAGTTCACGCAGCATCGCTGCACCCTCTGTTGGCTCTGCCGACAGGGCGACAGCAAAGCGTTGGAATTTTCCCCTCTCTTCTGCGCTTGCCGTAGAGCCCCAGAACTCGCGTTCGTATTTCTCGATCGCCTCGATTCGCGGTCGCCAGAACAACGGTGTGATAAGAGGTCCACTGAGATGGGAGGTGAACACCGTCTCTAACCCAGTCAATAGCTGAATCTGACGCGAGGTGTCCCACCAGGCAAGAATGGCAGCGTCTTTCGGCACATGCTTCGCAATCGCCGGCGCCAACAGGGTCAGCTCGGAGAGCTTACTGTCGACGAACACCAGTGGTTCGCCGGTGTGATTTTCCCAGGCGAGCATAACGGGCTTTGTATTTCCGCGGCGGGCAAGATAGCCTACAGCTACCGGTTCGTCCACACCCTCTACGAGAACCTCTTGCTTGCTGATGCCAAGATCAGGCCAAGCATCTAGTCCGAGCTTGCTGAACTTATCGATACCGCCCTCTTCCACCGAGCGGTAGTGATATGGCGCTGGGCCTGGACTGAACCACAAAAATGCAAACCAACCAAGCATAAGAAGTCCTCCCGCCACTAGGACTATTCCTAGCGAAGGGAGGACTCTACTACTTGGTCGCGTCAGCGCTGCTTCCATAGTCTGCGCTGCGCCCGTTGTCACCGCTGGTTCTTCTTGCGTCTGCTCCATCCGGCAAGCGCGAGGGTACCGGTCAGGAGCATGCCGCCGCCAAGACTGCCGAGCGTAATTTTCCCGTCAGTGCTATCAAAATCCAGCAGGCTATTCGTCTTGCTCTGCTCGAGCTTAGCCACCCGTTCCAACAGCACCAGCTTCTCCTTGAGCTTGGTGTCCTCGTCCATGATTTCGACATAAGCCCGGTTCATCGCTGCCCAGCCGACAGTATAGGTGAACCCTGGATATTGGTGCGCGAGACTTACGTGCAGTTGCACCAGATGGTCCTCAGCCATTTCGAAGAGTTTGAGCTCGATCGCTGTCGGGTTGTTATTCTTCGACCAGTATATCTGGTAAAACTGGTCGAACAAGCTTTTAGCCGGCGCTGGAGGGGCAGGCCGGTTGTTCCTCTGACCGGTGAGGAGTCTCGCGTCAAACTGCTTGCGGACGACGTTGTGGGCCTCATCGTATTTATCGAGTCCCGCGGAGGTGCCGTTGTCCATAAACTCCAAGTATGCGCGAGCGAAGCTCTCGGAGTGGCACCCTGTGCAGGTCTTGACCCACGCATCCAGGCGCTTCTGGCCCCATTCGCCAAAGACAGGTTCTCTAATGCCAGGCACGAAAGGATAGTTCGCCCAGCGAACCTTACGCACCGTGTTGTGGCTGAATTTGCCCTGGTACTCCATATGACAGCTCTGGCAGGTAGGGAAGCGCTGCCCGCCCTTGGCAACTGCATCCTTGAGCTGAACATTCCAATTCCATTGACTTTTAGAGGCCTGGTACCCCAGCCCATGCTGCGACCCGTTGTAGGCTTCCCAGTTGTTGTGATCGGCGCCGCTGTGGCAGGTGCCGCAGGCTTCAGGCTTGCGGGAGTTGGCCACCGAGAATTCGTGCCTGGTATGGCAGTTGTCGCACTTGTTCTGGTTGGTGTGGCACATTGTGCAGCCGTCAGCGATCTCGCGCTGCGACATTCCGGCATAAATCTCCGTCTCGACGTTGGCCCTGTAATCCAGCGCGTGCGATGGGCGGCCCCTCGGCCACTGGTTCTTCGGCCATAAGATCGTGTCGCGCTCGGACTCCCGCTCGGCATATTCTTGTAGATGGCAGTTGCCGCACACATCGGAGGTTGCCATCTTGATGTCCTTGCGATGGTCAGCCTTATTCTTGGTATTGATGTCCACGTGGCAATCGATGCAGCCGACTTCCTTTAAGTTCTCTTTTGCACCGAGCTTGCCAATCGAGCGCAGGTTCGCCTCGACTGCCTCCAGCTTCGCTTTTTTATAGAAAGTTTCGTCATTGGGGGTAAGCTTGCGAATCTTGTCAAGATTGGCGTGCGTACTTCTCTTCCACATGGTCACCCAGCCAGGCGACTCATCGGTGTGGCATTTCACACACTGCTCGCGTGTCGCGATATCCTTGACCGAGGTCGGGGGCTTGTAGAACGACATTGGATCGAAATACTTGCTCATTGGGATCGGCTCCCAATACTGGCCATACTGCCCTTTCCCCGCGCCTCTGCCTGGATCCAGCCAGCGCTTCGTCAACGCGTCATACAACTCCTTGGGGCTGGCGGACCGATCGAGTTGCAGCGCCTCGTAGGTTTCCTTGGGGACGCTGGGGAAGTCCGCCTGAGCTGTTGCCGTAAGCAACACCCCGCAAACGACCAGGCCACATCTCAACCAGAATTTGTTGGTCATTCTTAACCCTCCCACAGATGATAATTGCCCTATTTATAAGTCAAGCCACTCTAATGATCGTACGTGTGTATGTGCCGGTATTCGCATCTACTATTGTTCATATTAGCGGTTATAATCAGTGTGCCGCGCATGTATATCGCAATACAATATTCGATGTCAATATATTAATATTAAGTGAGTTTGGTGTAAAAAAAGTCTCATCATTCTGAACTGGGCAAGTCTAGCGCCATCAGTATTCGTGTATGGTCAGAGGCAAACTATCTCGCGTTATAGTAATGAGAGAGAGCTCTCTTGGTTCTTGAGACTACGGTCTTTCGCGATCGATGACGACGGTGACCCCATCTACTCCAGGCTTCACTGGTTGACTCATCCCCTCTAAGTCTCCACTTTGCGGCATAGCCTGGCCGGACTTCGACAGACGGGCCACAATCACCACCATTGCGACGTCGGAGAGTGTTCTGGACGGCATCATGCTGTTCGAGTCATCGAGCCGGAACGTAAAGGGCAAGTCTTTCTTCGTCGCCCGCATGATCGCCACCGGCATCGGTGGGCCATTCGTCTCACGGGCAAATACAAATAATGTGTCCGTTGCAGACCCTTTGCCGGCAAGGCTCGGCGCAATGCTGACCTTGCCGCTGATCGCAAGCGACTGTCCAGACGACTCGGCCGGCGCTGCCGGTTCCGCATATCCAGTTCCCATTGAAATAATCAGCACGCCGCAGACCAGCAGACCACACCTCAGCCAAAATTTGTTGACCATGTGCATACTCCCCCTTTGTGGAAAACACATCACTACGCTCTTGAGTACACTTATCGATTAGCGAGCAGCGCGCATATATCTCAGCATACATCGGAATATGTCAAGTGGGCTTGTGCAATAAATCGGGTGGCTTACTGCAATAAACAGAGCGCCCTAACGATACGTGACGGATCAGCGGCAGGAGTTATTGCAGCATGCGCGGCAATGGAAGAGAGCGGCCTGTGGGCTTCTCGGCGTTACGGTCTTTCACGATCGATGACGACGGTGATCCCATCCACCCCTGATTGTATCGGCTGACTCGTCCCCTCCAGGTCTCCGCTTTGCGGCATGGCCTGGCCAGACTTCGAGAGACGGGCGACAATCACCACAGGGCCTGCGCTGGAAAGTTTTCTGGAGGGCATCGGGCTGGTCGAGTCATCGAGTTGGAACGTGAAGGGCAAATCTTTTCTCGACGCCCGCACGATCGCCACAGGCATCGGTGGCCCACTCATCTCGCGGGCAAAGACAAACAATGTATCTGTCGCGGATGCTTTGCCGGCTAAGCTCGGCGCCACAGTCACCGTACCTTTGATGGTCCGTGGCTGTCCGGATTGCCCGGCTGGCTGGACTGGCGTTGCCGATTCCGTATATGGTCTTTCGCGATCGATGACGACGGTGATGCCATCCACTCCAGACTGTATCGGCTGGCTCGTCCCCTCCAAATCTCCGTCTTGTGGCATGGCTTGGCCGGACTTTGACAGACGGGCCACAATCACCACCGGTCCGGCGCTGGAAAGTTTTCTGGAGGGCATCGGACTGGTCGAATCATCGAGCTGAAACGTGAAGGGTAAATCTTTTCTCGACGCGCGCACGATCGACACCGGCATGGGTGGGCCATTCATCTCGCGTGCAAACACGAATAATGTGTCCGTCGGAGATCCTTTGCCGGCGAGGCCCGGCGTCATGGTCACCGTACCTCGGATCGTACGAGGTTGTCCCGCTTGCCCGGTCGGCCGAGCCGGCGCTGCCGATTCCGCAGAGGCGGGCATCGTTTTCCGCCCACCACCAAGCTGGCTTCGGGCTTCTTCAATGGCAGCCATCAGCTGCTGGGGCATCTCCGGATCTATATCCTGAGGAAGATTTGATCGAGCCAGTTCCCAATCCTTGACTGCACGAGCGAAATCTTTTCGGTTGAACGCCACCGTCCCTGACAGCATCAGAGCCTTCACATTGCGTGGATCGATCTTCAGCGCCTGTTGAATAAGAACTTCCGGCTTGCCCTCTAACTTGCGACCATGAACAACGCCCAAGGTATCTGCATAGTCAGCGAGTAACTGCGCGTCATCAGGCATCAGGCCCACGGCTTTCTCATAAATCGCCACGGCCTCAGAGTAGCGCCCCAACCCTACATACGAACGCGCGAGCAATCCCCATCCCACGCCATCGTTTGGATTCTGCTCCATCTTCTGCTTGAGCCGCCCGACCAAAGCTTCGAGCGCATCGGCAGACGAATGAGCATCTTCTGGTCCCCCTTGCGCAGACATCGAGTCCGCTGTCGGCTGGGTCATGGCAAGCGGATTCCCAAGTTGCCAGTAGAGCGCCACACTGAAGGTCGGCACAATAATGGCCAAGGCGAACGCTACCGGGCGACTATTGACCTGCCGCGGGACCTTTGTAGGCGTCGTCTCCGTCGTGCCCGTTTCTTCCAGGAGACGGCGTTCGAGCTCACGCCGTGCCTGCTGATACAATTCGTCCGTGAGCACACCGTTTGCCCGGTCCTGCTCGAGTTCTGCAAATTGCTGTCGGAAAATAGATACGGTCTTCTCCTGCTCTCCCGTTACACCCTTGTTGGTACGCCTGACCAACGGCCACAACAGAAGACCGAGAATGAAAAGAGTCATACCCGATGCGATACACCAGAATAGGATGGTCACGGACGACGAGCTCCTTCGGAAAGTAGTTGTGTCACACGATTGTGCTCGGCTTCCGATAACGTCACATCAGTCATTTTCTTCTGTCTCCGACGCAACGCAAATACCAATCCTATGGCGCCGGCTCCCAGCAAGAGGAACGGCCCTACCCAGAGCAGCGTGGTCGTAAGCTTCCAGGGCGGCCGGTATAACACAAAGTCCCCATACCGCGAGACGAGAAAGTCGATGATCTCTCGGTCGCTCATGTCTTTGGCGATCATGTCCCTCACTTCGCGGCGCAAATCTTCGGCCAACGGCGCGTTCGAATCGGCCAACGTCTGATTCTGACAGACCAGGCAACGCAGCTCGACCGCAAGCGCTTTCAATCGCGCCTCCGCCTGCGGATTCGCCGCAAGCGGAGGGGCCTCGTACGCCGTCGCAAAATTGGGAAAGAGCAGTAGGAGTACCCAGAGCCATCTCATTGCTTCTGAAGCTCCTTGACCAGGGGAAGAATTTTTGTTTTCAAGATGTCTTCGCGCAGCGGGCCGATTTGCTTGTAGCGAATGACGCCCTGCTTATCGATGACGTAGGTTTCCGGCACACCGTAGACACCATAATCAATACCGACTCGCCCTGGCTCATCCACGGCAACGATCTGATAGGGATTGCCCCAATCCTTCAACCACCCCAAGGCCTCGTTCCGTTGATCCTTATAATCCATGCCATAAATGGGAACTTCCCCGGACTGCGCCAGGTGGATGAGTACCGGGTGCTCGTCCTTGCAGCCCCCACACCACGAGGCCCAGAAGTTGAGCAACCAGACCTGGCCCTTCAGATCATTCGATGAAATGACTTTCCCTGGATCATGAAGTTGTGGCAGTGAAAACTGAGGCGCCGCCTTTCCAACCAACGGAGATGGCAATTCACGCGGGTTGAGCGTGAGCCCCACGGCCAGAAAGCCGACGACAACAATGAAGAGCCCGAACGGGATGAGAAACCGGTTCATGAGACGGTCGGGCGCGCCATCTGGGCCGTGGCCGGCGCCGCAGCCTCTTTCCGCCGCCAAGCCAGCCGGTAGCGCCGATCGCTGACGGCCAGGACGCCGCCCGAAGCCATGACGAGACAGCCCCCCCAGATCCAATCGATGAAGGGTTTATGATAAAGGCGCACACTCCAGGCGCCGCCCTCAAGCGGCTCGCCCAACGACACATACAAATCGCGCAGTAACCCGGGAGAAATTGCCGCCTCGGTCATCGTCTGGTTCTGAACAAAGTAGCGGCGCTTTTCGGGATACATCACCGTCACCTCACCGCCATCCTTCGTCACGCGAAACGTCCCCCGCGCCGCAATATAGTTCGGGCCCTTAACCTGCTCTGTCCCGTCAAAGTGGAACATATAGCCACCGAGGGTGGCCGTCTCCCCGACATTCATGCGTACATCTTGCTCCACTTCAAAGCCCTTCACCATCGTCACCCCGACGATGAACAACGCCACACCACAGTGAGCCAATACCATCCCCCAATAGGCACGAGGCAGAGTGGCTACGCGACCCCCGATGCTGCCGATACCCTCTGTCTGGAGCAGCCGCTCGCGCAGATCAACCACGATCGTCGCCAAAATCCAGAAGGCCAACAGAAGCCCAAGACTGATGAGTGGCGTCCATTGGCCCATGAGCCACGGCACCGCCACGGCGGTCACCAGGCTGACACCGAATGCCCAGCGGAGACGGATCGCCAAGGCCGGCAGGCTTGCCTTCTTCCATTGTGCCAGCGGCCCGATTCCCATCAAAAAGATGGCGGGGGTCATTAGAGGGAGAAAGACCGTGTCGAAGTACGGCGGGCCAACTGAGATTTTACCGAGATCCAGCGCATCCAGGAACAAGGGATACAGCGTCCCCAGAAGCACCGAGCCCAAAGCCGCGACCAACAACACATTGTTCGCCAGCAACATCCCTTCGCGCGAGATCATAGCGAAGCCCCCGCCCAGGCCAACGCGAGGCGCCCGCCAGGCATACAAAACCAGAGAGCCACCGATCACCACAGCCAGGAATACAAGGATGAACAAACCACGCTTCGGATCGGTGGCGAATGCATGCACAGACGTCAAGACGCCCGAACGAACCAAGAAAGTTCCGAGCAAACTGAGCGAGAAGGCCATAATGGCGAGCAGCACGCTCCAGGCTTTGAAGCCGCCCCGTTTATCGGTCACGGCTAGCGAATGCATCAACGCGGTGCCCGCCAACCACGGCATAAAAGAGGCGTTTTCGACCGGATCCCAAAACCACCAGCCGCCCCAACCCAACTCGTAATAGGCCCAGCCACTCCCCATGGCGACTCCCACGGTCATAAAACACCACGCCACGGTGGTCCAGGGACGGGACCAGCGTGCCCAGGCCGCATCCAGTGTGCCTCCCAAGAGCGCGGCGATCGCAAAGGAAAACGCGACGGAGAATCCTACATACCCCATATAGAGCATCGGCGGGTGAATCACCATACCGGGGTCTTGCAACAACGGATTCAGATCTCGCCCATCAAGTGCGGCAGGAATCAACCGCTCGAACGGATTCGAGACCGTCAACATGAACAGGAGAAACCCCACACTGACAAGACCCATCACTCCCAAAATGCGCGCGCGCATCGCCTCCGGCAGATGGGTGGAGAAGAAAGAGACCGCGACCATCCAGATGCTGAGGATGAACATCCAGAGCAGCAACGAACCCTCGTGCGCGCCCCAGATAGCGGCAAGACGATAATGCAGCGGGAGTTGAGAATTCGATGTGGCCGCAACGTAGAGTACGGAGAAGTCTTTTTCCGCAAAGGCATACCCTAGACAACAAAACGCGAGGAGGACCAAGAGAAATTGCCCGCGGGCCGCCGGCTTCGCGACAGCCATTAGTGAGGAATTCCTGACTGCGGCGCCATAAATAGGGAGGGTTCCCTGCACCACCGCCACGCAGAGCGCAAGAATTAAGGCGTAATGACCGATTTCTGGAATCATGTCGGCTCCTAGCAGGATACTGAAAAAGCCCGCCAGCATCGTTCTCGCATCGCTCAGAGGCTCAACGTACCGAAGCGTACGCCT
>JAKDNQ010000543.1 GCA_030456405.1 Nitrospira sp. | reverse complement strand
TCAAGAATGCCGCCTTCGAATTGGCAAAAATCCCCTTTAGCACCGTCGCAGGGTTGCTGTTCGGCCGGGACAACCCGTTCTTCTATCCGGCGCAAAATATTCGAACCGCATGGAATGCACTTGAAGTGGAGATTGGACATAGGCCGTCTTATTATTTTTTGCCGGGGTTGGTAAACCTCATCAGCGAAGTGCCGTTCGTCGGACAGGTATTTCACTTCAACACTGGCCCAAAGCATATGGACTGGGATGTTGCTCCCGAGTCTGACCGTATCCGCGAAAAGATTTTCCTGTCCCGGGGAATTTACGGTGGAGATAAATGGGGGCAGGACACGGGACTATGGGCGGCATGGGCCAGAGCGGCCTATCCGGATTACGACATTTATAGCCCTCCCTACCGCCATGGAACGATCACCGACGTCCTGTGGTCGATGTTCAACCTGTCACATGGGCCTGGGTATAACGAGGCGGCCTACATTATGCGTCACGCGGGGCAAGCCGATCGGCTCTACCTCTCTGGCCATAGCGGCGGCGTGCAGCGGAGCGCAAGCGCCTCCCGAATCCTCGCAAACCATGGGTACTCTGTGCAGAAAGTGTTGGGTGTGGCCGGCCCCAATGTCGGCCAGGCCTACGTGGATCAACGTTTTCCGAACGCCTTTCATATTTTCTTGAATACCGACATCGGAGACGCCGACGATGTCGTCTCAAAGATAGGCCTGGTTGCCAGGACCTATGCGAAGGCATTAGATACGCTCATCCTCGGCCCGCCGAAATATCTTTTCGGCGGCCTCGCCGGCCTGTTTAACGATCACGCCCAGTTATGGTTTTACGATGTGTTCGATCATTTGGGTTCCCGCAACGCGACGATCTCGGAAATCGGCGGGAAGATCTCGACCCTCCATCAAACACCATTCAGACAGTCCCTCGCTGAACCGATTGTATTTGATGCGTATGTGCGTAGCGAGTTTTCTACCGCCTTTCGCCATGACCTGGAACGACCCAGCACCGAGATGGAGTTTTTGAAAGGTCTCTCGAATAAGTGGTTCGATCTCGACTACTGGGCGCTGCCGAACGCGAAAGTCGGGGAGGAGATCCATAATCCTGACAGTTATAAGAGGGAACGAGAAGGCGCCATTCCCTGGCGAAGATTGGGGCATTGACGGGTAGCCTGGTCGTCCTCCTGCTCGCGGAACGCGCACGATAAGAATGTGCTCGTTCGACGCGCGCATTCGAGGATCGATCAGGCTACCCTTGGAAGTAACGTGGGGGATTGGGATACCTCGTGCAGAAAGAAATGATGGAGGCTGATGATCTTCTATGCTCGCGCAACGCGCCCAGGTTCGTCTGTCTGGTTGGCTGGTCTTTCTGGTCTGTCTGGTTCTTCCGGATGGTTCGACCAACCAGATAGACGAGATGAACCAGCCTTCGTTGGACGCGCGCAGTGGAGACTATGCCAGCCCTCTCGCTGAGAATTGATAAATGCGGGGCGAGCATTCGACGGCTCCACGTAGGCCCACATGGGTACCCTTCGAAGAGGGGGAGCTGAAGAAAGTCTGGCGGGGTACGATCAGGCGGCTCTGTCGGTTGGAAGGGCTTCGTGAGCTACTGCTTGCTTCTGCAGTTGCTCGAGTTCGCGGATACGCTGATCTCGTTCGGCTAGTTGGAGCATTACTTCATCAAGCGCGATTCGATGTTTCTCATCCCGCTGCGTCAGCTGTATGTCTAGCCACTCGATCCATCCTCCTGCCGCATCCGATTCCTGCAGCCGCGTGTGAAGTCGATCGGCTTCGATGCGGTGATGTTCTGATCCCACGGAACGTGCTTGTGAGGTGAGATCCTCTTGGCTGGAATGGCTGACCGTTGGCGATGCCATCAGCTCACTTTCTCCTGGCTGGGTCTTCGAAGCGGCGTCTCTTAGCTGATGCCGTGCTTTCTCCAGCATCTGCTCTATCAAGCGCATCATGGCGGTGACGTCGGCGAGCTGTTGTGCGAGTGTACCGGCCGATACGTATTTTAACAGCCATCCGACCACCGCGCCGATACCGGCTGCAATGATGAGACATCCCAGCATTTGATTGAAGAACAGCGT
>JAKDNQ010000143.1 GCA_030456405.1 Nitrospira sp. | reverse complement strand
AAAATCCGTGCTTTGCCCGGTGGGGGGTTTTCTCCCCCCGCCTTTGGCCCGTCCATACCCTCGCCCGAAAAACGGCGCTTCGGATAATTCAACCCAAGAGTTCACATTTGCAGGAAAGAAATGGAAACCTCCAACTGGACTTCACTGGAAGACAACGGTTGAGGGACTAGAACACTTGTCAGAAACTGGGCGGATTATTGTTGAAGGAAATTCTCTCCGTTACCTTCGCTTTCTCGATGACTTCCCTGTATTTCCCATATCCAATATATGGACAGACATTGGTGGAATTCAAAGTCGGACTGAAGGGAAGCTATATGTTGTGCAAACGGCGTCATTGGCTATTGAACGCTGTCTCCTCATGACCACCGATCCAGGGGACCTTGTACTTGATCCGACGTGCGGTAGCGGCACAACAGCCTATGTTGCGGAACAATGGGGCCGACGCTGGATCACGGCTGACACGAGCCGCGTGCCACTGGCTCTTGCTCGGCAACGCCTCCTGACCGCAACGTTCCCTTGGTACGAATTGAAAGACGACCATCGCGGACCGGCGGGCGGGTTCACCTACAAGCGCAAACAAAACAAGAAGGGCGAGGAGGTCGGCGGCATCGTGCCACACATCACGCTCAAGTCCATCGCGAACAACGAACCGCCTGCGGAAGAAGTGTTGGTAGACCGACCAGAGGTAGAAAACGGTATTACGCGCGTGACCGGCCCATTCTGTTTCGAAGCAACGATCCCCACTCCGGTGGATTGGGAAGGTGATGGTGTTGAAGATTCCGGCACGACCTCTGCGGAAGCCTATGGCTCGTTTGTCGATCGCATGCTGGAAGTGCTGCGCAAGAGCCCGGTCCTACGACTGGAAGGCAACAAGACCGTCACCTTGAAGAATATTCGCCCGCCTGCGAAGACGCTTTCCCTCTCTGCCGAGGCGCTGGTTGCGAATGGACAGGAGAAACCGGTCGCATTCGTGTTCGGTCCTGAGAACGGCGCCGTCAGTGAGAAGCTCGTCTATGAAGCGGCGCGCGAAGCCCATGCCAAGAGCTACACCCATCTCTATGTGGTCGGATTTGCTATTCAGCCCAACGCGCGAACACTGGTGGACAAGTGTGCCGACGTGATGGGCGTGCCCGCCACCTATGTGCAGGCCACGCCTGATCTCATGATGGGCGATCTGCTCAAGAACATGCGATCGAGCCAGATCTTTAGCGTGTGTGGGCAGCCGGAGATTGCGGTTCACAAGTTGAAGTCCGCCCTCACCCAGCCCTCTCCCCGGAGGGGCGAGGAAGTTCAATACCACGTTGAGCTACTCGGGCTGGATGTGTTCGATCCCATCACCATGGATGTGACGTATCGAAGCGGTGACGATGTGCCTGCCTGGTTTCTCGATACGGACTACAACGATCTCTGCTTCCACGTCTCGCAAGCATTCTTCCCCCGCACGAGCGCCTGGGAAAATCTAAAGAAGGCCCTCAAGGGCGAGTATGAAGAATCCGTGTGGGATCATTTGTCAGGCACGACCAGCGCACCGTTCGCTGCGGGCGAGCACAAGCAGATTGCGGTCAAAGTGATCGACGACCGGGGCAATGAGTTATTGGTGGTGAAGAAACTGTGAAGATACGCGACCTGAGGGCTGGTTTCTAAATGGTTAGCGAGCGTATCATTCCAGACGATCCACTTGCGTTCATTCAACGGTGCGTCCGTGAGCGGAAGATTCTCTGGACCTATCATGTCCAGATGCGATTGAATGGGCGTACTCTGTCGCGCGAGGCCCTTTTGCAGGCGGTGGGTACCTATGAGATTATCGAGTCGTATCCGGAAGACAAGTATCTGCCGAGCTATTTGGTCTATTGCAATTCTCAGGAAGGTGTGGTGCATATTCACATCGCCACCGATGTTGCAGACGATAACGTCCGCATGGTGACTGTTTATCGTCCCAGCGCAGATGAGTGGAAACCTGATTGGAAAACCAGGAGGAGCAAGTCATGAGATGCCGAGTGTGCGGAGCGCCTATGCGGGCGGCCGTCACCGATTTGCCGTTCAAGCTGAGTGACCGCTCGATTGTCGTCATCAAGGCGTTACCCGTGCTGCTGTGTGAGAATTGCACGGAGTATGTCCTTGAAGATCCAGTGATGGCGACGGTTGAACGAATCCTCGACGGCGCGGATGATGCCTCAGAGCTGCGCGTGGTCAAGTACGCTGCATAAATCGCCATTCGAAGGCAACATTAGATGATCAAAGCTTTCTCTCTGTTACCCCGCCGCCGATTCGGCTCGATTACCCGATGAGCGCCTACGAAGTTCCTGAACCCATTCTCAACTCTCCCTTCGAAGAACCACAAGAACATTGGCACATTATTGAAGGCGAGACTCCTGAACGGCGTCCGGGACGGCGTCCCGCCACGTATTTCTATCGTGATCCAAAGGCGAAGCCCGGCGCAGAAGCTGGCCGAGCGGTCGGCACTGCCATTGAGCTGAAGCTGGTCAACCGCATTCGAACTCAGGTCAGGAAGTGGAGGCAAGAGGGCTATCCCGGCGTGACGAGAACCACCCACGAACTCTTGCAGTGGTGGCGACGGGATGGTCGGCAGCAACGGCTGTTCTTTGCCCAACTTGATGCGGCAGAGACAATTATTTTTCTCACCGAAGCGCGTACCGATTTCCGCCAGGGCATCGAGGTCCCTCAAGAAGAAGTGAGTGAGGGCAAGCGGACGGATGGGTTCGAGGGTTTTCGGCGCTATGCATCCAAAATGGCGACGGGGTCGGGCAAGACTACGGTCATGGGAATGCTGGCTGCCTGGAGCATTTTAAACAAGATCAATGATCGTAGCGATGCGCGGTTTTCCGATGTGGTGCTGATTGTCTGTCCAAACGTGACCATTAAGAATCGTCTCCGTGAACTGGACCCTGAAGCCGGTGAGGCGAGCCTGTACCGTACGCGCGATTTGGCGCCATCGCATCTCATGCCGCTGCTGACGCAAGGCCGTGTGCTGGTCATGAATTGGCACGTCTTTGAACCACAAGGTATTCAGACCGGCGGGGTGGGAGCGAGGGTCACGAAGGCGGGTAAAGAAGTACGGACGAAAGAGACGATTACCATTAGCCAGAAAACCACCACTGCGCGTGGCACCCGCTATCTGACTCTGGAGGATTTTACGCGGCAAGTAGCGGCCGGTCTGCTGGCGGTGCTCAACGAGGAATTCGAGAAGGATGGTTCGCTGAAGAAGGTCACGGTGGAATCGAGGCGGTATGTAGAAAGCGATACGGCGCTCGTGAATCGCATTCTTGGCCGCGAAGTGGGCGGCAAACGGAACATCCTGGTGATGAATGACGAGGCGCACCATGCCTATCGTATTGTGCGGGAGGAACGAGAAGAGGAAGAGGAGGATCTCTTTGGGGAAGATGAAGAGGCCGAGGACTTTTTCAAGGAAGCCACCGTGTGGATCGACGGCCTGGATCGCATCCAAAAACTGCGTGGCATTAACCTGTGTCTCGATCTTTCCGCCACTCCCTATTTTCTCGGACGTGTAGGGCAAGACACGAACCGACCATTCCCGTGGGTCGTGAGCGACTTCGGCCTTATCGATGCCATTGAATCTGGCTTGGTGAAAATTCCTCAGCTCGCGGTCCGCGATACGACCGGGAAGGAGATTCCAGGCTACTTCAATATCTGGCACTGGATTCTTCCCCAACTGACTCCAGCTGAACGAGGGGGAAAGAAGGCGAATCCCAAGCCTGAAGCAATATTGAAGTACGCCCATCATCCTATCGCCATGTTGGGCGGATTATGGGAAAAGGAACGGGAGGAGTGGGAGACACAGCGTGAAGATCCGCGTCCGCCGGTGTTCATTCTTGTGTGCAAAAATACGCAAATCGCAAAGGTGCTGTATGAATGGATTGCGGAAGATAAGGCGCCGACAGGGATTCCGCCTGTCAAGGTCGAAGGATTCAAGAATACCGGTGTACAGAACACGATTCGCGTCGATTCCAAGGTGGTGCGTGAGTCGGATTCCGGGGAATCCAAGAATGATGAAGTCCGGTGGATGCGATTCACGCTCGATACCGTCGGAAGAACCGTATGGCCGACTGATTCCCTTGAACGTCCCTTGTGCCCAGACGGCTTTAAGGAGCTGGCTGAAAAGCTCGAACGACCGACTCATCCACCTGGTCGGGATGTCCGATGTATTGTGAGTGTCGGAATGCTGACGGAAGGATGGGACTGCAGTACAGTCACTCATATCATAGGCCTGCGTCCTTTCATGTCTCAGCTTCTGTGCGAGCAAGTCGTTGGGCGTGGTCTCAGGCGGGCAAGCTATGATGTCGGACCGGATGGCAAATTAACCGAAGAGGTGGCAAAAGTATTTGGCGTACCCTTTGAGGTCATCCCCTTCAAGGCTCATCCTCAAGGGCAACCCAAGCCACAGGTAAAACGCTGTCACGTGCATGCGATCCCTGGAAAAGCGCAATTTGAAATCACATACCCTCGCGTTGAAGGCTACACACAGGCGATTCGTAACCGAGTGACGGTCGATTGGAAGAGTGTTCCCTCTCTGATCCTAGAGCCTGGCCGAATACCACCAGAGGTCGAGGTCAAGGGCCTTCATGCCACCACCAAAGGCAAGCTCACGCTCAGTGGGCCTGGCCGGGTGGACGAGGTGAACTTGGAAGAATTTCGCGCGAAACGCCGCATGCAGGAACTGGTGTTTGATCTCGCCACCACACTCGCCAGAAATTATATCTCGCAGAAACAGTGTACAGTTCCTTCTCACAAGTTGTTTCCTCAATTGACCGCAATCATTCAGCTCTATGTAGATAAGAAGATCGAAGCAAGACCGCCGGCTGATAAGAAGGATCTCTTTCTCGCGCCATACTATGGGTGGGTAATCGAGCGATTACTGGAAGCGATCCGTCCCGATACTTCTCAAGGGGAAGCTCCCGAAGTTCCTCGATACGAGGCCACGCGAGGGCCAGGTTCTACCGCAGAAGTCGATTTTTGGACAAGTCGCGATGTGCGTGAGGTGAACAAGTCACACCTCAACTACGTGGTAGCGGACACCAAACAATGGGAGCAATCGGCAGCGTATTATCTCGACAAGAGTAGAACGGTCGAAGCATTTGTCAAAAATTCCGGTCTGGGGTTCGCCATTCCTTACCTGCACAATGGGCAGATGCACGACTATGTGCCGGATTTCATTGTTCGACTGAATGGTGAGTCTGCTTGTCACCTGATTATGGAGACGAAGGGGTACGATCCACTTGAAGAAGTGAAACAGGCAGCGGCTGATCGGTGGGTTGCTGCGGTGAATGCAGACGGCACTCATGGACAGTGGCATTTTGCCATCGCCAAGAAAATTTCTGATATCCCGTCGATCATCGAGAGTGCAGCTGGAAAAGGGTGAGCGGAGACCATTAGGCGGAACAAGAGCGGTCGAGCGTCTTTGCTCACCGGAGCAGACTCCGTTCTTCTGTTTTCTCCTTTGGTGGCAGGCTAAATAGTCTCTCTCTATAATTAGAGGCTCCATTCATACTTGCTTCTCAAGGGTAGCCTGGTTGACCCTCGATTGCACGCGTCGAACGAGCACCATCCATCTGAATGATCCCTCCAAGCTTGCTCGTTTCTCTCCCATGGAATGGCACCCGTGTCGATCCCACTGTGGCCGTCGAACGAGCATATTCTGATCGTGCGCGTTCCGGGAGCAAGGGATCAACACGGGTGTCATTTCGCTCCCTTTCCCATCCTGATATGATGCTTTCCCCATGAGCACTCGTTCTGATTCTGGCAAAACAAATCTAGTCGCCATTGCAGTCCTCGTCGGCCTTATCATTACCGGCGTCTGGGTATGGAAGCGTCTGTCGTTCGATGCCCAGGACTATGTGATCGATCAAGCCATCCCCATGGCGTTTGCGGGATTGGTG
>JAKDNQ010000542.1 GCA_030456405.1 Nitrospira sp. | reverse complement strand
AAGAACAACCTGACCGAAATGGAACTTGAGCGCGAAGGCCTCAGAATCCGTGTGCGGCATGAAACTGGGCTGAAAACAATGACGGCGACGGTTCAGGAGCAGGGGACACCCATCTCCACACCCGCCACCTATGTCCCTGCTACGGCAGGGACGTTGATCGAAGACACGAAAGGCATGATCACCATCGCGTCCCCGATCGTCGGAACGTTCTATCGTTCGCCCTCGCCGGACGCCGATCCCTATGTCGAAGAAGGGGATTATGTGAAAAAGGGACAGGTCCTGTGTATCGTCGAAGCCATGAAGTTGATGAACGAAATTGAATCGGAGGTGGATGGGCGGATTACGAAAATTTTGGCTGAAAGCACCAAGCCGGTGGAGTATGGCCAAGGGCTCTTCCTCATCGATCCGACCGCCACACCCTAGCGTTTTCCCTCGACCCACATCGGAGTACAGGCGTGTTCAAGAAAGTGTTGATAGCCAATCGAGGTGAGATCGCGCTCCGCGTGATTCGCGCGTGTAAAGAGCTCGGCATTAAGACCGTGGCGATCTGTTCCGAGGCCGATGCATCGAGTCTGCATGTGCGCGCAGCCGACGAGAAGATCTGTGTCGGACCTGCCGACGCAGCGCTCAGCTACCGAAACATTCCCAACGTGTTGAGCGCAGCTGAGATCACCGGGGCAGACGCCATCCATCCTGGCTACGGATTTCTTTCTGAGAACGCCCACTTTGCTGAAGTCTGCGAATCTATCGGCGTCAAATTCATCGGTCCCACGTCCGAACATATTGCCCTCCTGGGCGACAAAGCCAAAGCGCGCGAAATCGTTTCCCGGAGAGGCTTACCCGTCACGCCGGGCAGCCCCGGTGAGTTGAAGAGCGAACAGGGGGCCCTCGAAGCCGCCGGCAAAGTCGGCTATCCCGTGATCATCAAGGCTTCAGCCGGCGGGGGAGGCAGAGGAATGCGTGTCGTCAACAAGGCCGAAGATCTTGCTCGCGCGTTTCAAGCCGCGCAAGTGGAGGCAAAGACCACCTTCGGCAACGACGCCGTCTATCTCGAGCGATATTTTCTCGAGCCGCGCCATATCGAAGTGCAGATTATTGCGGACCATCGCGGGCATGTCGTGCATCTCGGCGAGCGCGACTGCTCGATCCAACGCCGGCATCAGAAATTGCTCGAAGAAACGCCGTCACCTGCCGTTGACGAGAAACTCCGCCGAGAAATCTGTCGGGTTGCCGTCGAAGCCGTCAAAGCGGTTCACTACAGAAATGTCGGCACCGTAGAGTTCTTACTCGACAAGGACCACAACTTCTTCTTCATGGAAGTGAACACTCGCATCCAGGTCGAGCATGCCATCACCGAAATGGTGACCGGGATCGATCTGATTAAAGAGCAAATCCTGCTCGCCGATGGACACACGCTCTCGTTCAAACAACAAGACATCAAGCTCAACGGGCACAGCCTTGAATGCCGCATCAACGCCGAAGATCCGGAAAAGTTTACTCCTTGCCCAGGCATGATCACCAAATACAGCGCGCCGGGCGGATTCGGCGTGCGAGTCGATTCGGCAATGGAGTCGAACATGATGGTCGTCCCGTTTTACGATTCAATGATCGCCAAAATCATCACCCATGGCCGAGACCGGCAAGAATCTATCGCCCGCATGCGCCGAGCCCTCGACGAATTTGTCATCGAAGGCATCAAGACGACCATCCCGCTGCACAAGCGCATCCTCAACGATCCCGACTTCCAAAAGGGCCACGTCTCAACCCTCTTCCTCGAACGCTTCCTCACTAGTTAACGCATCGGTTCGACAACGGTTCACGAATTCCCCGATTTCCCACATGCGACTCTCCTCGATTGCTTTCTGGGCTTGCCTATGACGACGCTCACTGACGCTTGTTCACGTATGAAATGTTTCACAGCACGACCTATCAGGAGATGTCATTCAAGCGCGAACTTATCCTAGGAGCTTAAGAGATCAAAAATGGTGGCAACAGGAAAAAATGATCCGTCAAGCCACAAAATATGGGGGGTCTATTGAGTAGGCCACAATGCCCAATATTTAGGCAAACTGCTGCGAGGTCTTTCAACGGCGGCC
>JAKDNQ010000541.1 GCA_030456405.1 Nitrospira sp. | reverse complement strand
AGTGGGTCAGTTTGAACTCAACTACGCCACCGCATGTGAATTTCGCAACTGATGGTTATGTGTCAGCACCCTTCAGACAACCAACGCATTCTATACGGAGGCATGTCATGAGATTCTTGAGCAAATTCTTCATCGCCAGCATGGTGCTTATCGCGAGCATGGTTTCAGTGGCAGCCTTCGCTGAGGAGTATAGGTATAGCACACCGGGGATTAGCGGGTATGACCCGGTGGCGTATTTCACCGATGGCAAACCGGTGCGAGGGAGCGGCTATCACGTCACCGTCGTTAACGGTGTGACTTACGCCTTCTCCAATGCCGAACACCGAAAGATGTTCGAGGCTAACCCACAGAAATATCTGCCAGCCTACGGCGGCTACTGTGCTTACGGCGTAGCGGTGGGGAAAAAGTTCGTTGCAGACCCTGAGGTGTGGAAGATCGTCCAGGGCAAGCTCTATCTGAACCTGGACAAGGGCATTCAGCAGAAATGGGACAAGGGCATCCCCGGCTACATCAAGAAGGCCGATGCGAATTGGATCGAGATCAAGGAGAAGGCAGCGTCTGATCTATAAAGAATGATAGGGAAGCCCGCCGCTCTTGCAGCGGCGGGCCGTATTTTCTTGACCGCAATAGGGGAGCTAGGGAAACACAAATGAAACGCAAACCGCTCATAGCATTCGTTCTAATACTGGCCGCGGTGGGCCTGGCAGGAGGAGTGATGGCCAGGGAGGAGAAACCCTTTGCGCCCAATGTCGACGTAACCACCGGCGCCATCAGTGTTCCTCAGGGCTATACCGAATGGCCCACGCTCGGCACGTGGGCGCACGCACACACGGGAGAGCAGCTCGAGAAGATGGGCCCCGGTGTGCACGAGTATCATGTCGTCTACACACAACCGGAAACCATTGCCTACTATCGCACGCATCGTCGGTTTCCGGACGGCGCGGTGCTGGTCAAGGAACTCCTCAATGCCGAGACCATGGCGATGACTACAGGGCCTGCAGTCGGTCATGGGACGACAATCAAAGGATGGTTCGTATTGATCAGGGACACCAAGGGTCGGTACAAGGAATCCAGCCTGTGGGGCGATGGCTGGGCGTGGTCGCTGTTTAATGTCGACGATCCCACACACACCGTCTCAAAAAACTATAAGACAGATTGTATCCCCTGTCATACGCCTGCGAGGGAACTCGCCCCGCGCAATGCTGTTGACGCCGACAAGTGGATATACTCGTTCGGATATCCGGTGCTTCGAAAACAGTAGCGCAAAGATGAGATGAAAGGAGAGTAATTCGAATACATGAATACGGCGACGCTCAACGGATGAGACTTGACGAAGGCGAAGGTCTATCGCATCAAACCGATGCGATTTGAAAGCCGGACAAACAATCTTGATTCATGCGGCAGCGGGCGCCGTCAGCTCGTTGCTCGTGCAATTGGCGAAACATCGCGGCGTCAAAGTGATTGGCACGGCTTCGACTACAGAAAAACTGGAAAGGGCTAAAAGACTAGGCCGGCTGTCGTCATCAATTACGCCGAATCAGATTGGACAAAGTAAGTGCTGAAAGACGACGAATCGCGGCA
This sequence comes from Nitrospira sp., assembly GCA_030456405.1. The sequence continues at coordinate 521 of JAKDNQ010000541.1, read as the reverse complement.
AAGCATGGCGACAGTTACCGAGGAACTAACGAGACACCTCGCCGCTGGACTCTTGCAGGTCATTGTGCAGGAATTCACACTGGCGGATGCCACCAAAGCACACGAAGCATGGGCTCACGCAAGACCATCGGCAAAGTGATTTTGACCGTGAGCTGAATTCAGAAGCGAATGGTTTTCTGAGAAGACAAATACACACAATCAAGGAGAGCAGAAATGAACACACACAAACAATCTTCACAATCGTGGTTGATCGTGCTGCTTTCACTAGCGCTTGGGTTCCTTCCCATTGACGGGCAAGCGCAGAAGCCCACCGCCAACCGCGTCAGTCCCGATCAACGCACAACTCAAGTAACCTACAACACGATCAATATTGATGGTCTCGACATCTTCTACCGCGAAGCGGGCGATCCGTCGAAGTCAACGATCTTACTGCTGCACGGCTTTCCCACGTCGTCGCACATGTTCCGCAACCTGATCCCGGCGCTGGCGGACAGATTCCATCTGGTCGCACCGGATTATCC
>JAKDNQ010000033.1 GCA_030456405.1 Nitrospira sp. | reverse complement strand
GGCCGCCGCGCACGAAGAGGATCTGGAGATCGACCGCCGAACCTTGCCGCGCCAGTCCGATCACGTCTTGGTCGGTCGTCGTCGTTTGGGTGATGCGTTGCTTTTCAAGGGTACGTTCGATGTTGAACAGCCGATCGCGTAAGCGCGCCGCCTCCTCGAAGTCCTCACGCTCCGCTGCCGCTTCCATCTGAGCGCGTAAGTCGTCCAACAATTCATGGTCACGCCCTTCCAGGAACTGTCGAACCTGCGCGACGATATGATGGTAGTCCTCTTTCGATTGATTGCCGGTGCAGGGCGCCATGCATCGTTTGATCTCGAATTCGATGCAAGCCCGTTCGGCCTTGCCGTCTATGAGGATCGTGCAAGTGGCCAGCGGAAATGTTTTCTTGATGACTTTCAATGTCTCCCGCAAGGCACCTGCCGGCGTGTAAGGCCCATAATACAGTGCACCGTCTTGTTGCACGCGGCGAACGATGGAGAGGCGGGGAAAATCCTCTTTGATCGGCAGGCGAAGATAGGGGTATTGCTTGTCGTCCCGTAAGACCACGTTGAACCGAGGCCGATGCTGCTTGATCAGATTGCTTTCTAGGATAAGGGCTTCGAGCTCCGATCGGGTGACGATCGTTTCAAGGTCTGCAATGTGGTTGACCAGGATAGCGGTTTTCGGAGAGTGATCGCCCCCTTTTTGAAAGTACGACCGGACGCGGCTGGACAGGGCTGCGGCTTTCCCGATGTAGAGCAATTCACCCTGCTCGTCCCTGAACAAATAGACGCCGGGCTGATCCGAGAGATGATCGATTTTAGATTGGAATTCAGCAACGAGGTTCATGGTCAATGGCAAATGGTCTATGGGTAATGGCTGATGGGTCAAGAGGAGTTCGATGAACGCTCGGCCTTGGTCTTTCCGCGCTGACAGATCTTACGTTCAATGCTGGCAATGAGATTCGCGAGTTGCGTGAGAGCATTGTCGTATCCTTCTATCAACGCCAGCCCTTTCTCGCCCGACAATTGCTTGATGGTCATTGCATAGCGCACATGCGTGATCGTTTCACGTCCTTCCCGACGGCACCGATGCAAGGCTTGAAGGCATTCCGTGCTGTATTGGGAATATGGTCATGTTCGCACAGACCGACTCAGATGAACGTAGCATCTGGCCGCGTAGCCATTTGAAGTCAACCGCAAAGGCAGGCGAGTCTTTTTCAATACTCAACGCTAAAGCAAAGCAGGCTTGAAAGACAGGCATGTCTTCGACTCGTTCTATTTTTCTCTTTTCCATCTCTCCTTGGATCTCGTTATTTCATAGCATCCACAATCACCCATTTACCATTACCCATCTACCATCACCCATAGATTCCCTCATCGTAACAATCGCACAAATGAGGGGCTGAGCGTGCCCCTGGCCACTTCCGCAACAGGCCCCTTCAAGGTGAGGCTGAAGTCCTTGGCGACTTCGATGTTGAGCCGGCCTCCCGGCATTTTCACCGTGACAGGGCTCTTCACTAACCCGAGCCGGACGGCTGCGCTCGCGGCGGCGCAGGATGAGGACCCGGAGGCCTGGGTTTCACCGGCTCCGCGTTCCCAGATCAGAATGAAGAGTTCTTTCGGGCCGGTCGGTACGGCAAGTTGTACATTGGTTCGCTTGGGGAACAGGGAATGGTTCTCTAATGCCGGTCCCAATTTCAGAAGATCCTCACGCGACCAGGACTGTCCGGCGGGTTTGAAGACGACACAGTGTGGATTCCCGACGCTGACCCCGGTAAAGGTCAGCGACTGACCTGCCGCGTCGATAGGCTGTTCGATCAGCTCGCTGGTCGTGAGAATACAGGGAAGTGCGGCCGGCTGGAACATCGCCCGGCCCATTTCGACGGTGACGGCGCTCGCATCCCCATGCCGGTCCACATGCAGCGCAATCGTGACCAGTCCGCCTTTGGTCTCGACGGTGAAGCGCTTCTTTTTCGTCTTGCCGGTCGCGTGAAGATAGCGGGCAAATATGCGCAATCCGTTGCCTGATTTTTCCGCCTCGCTCCCGTCTGGATTGAAGATGCGCAGGCCGAAGTCCGCTTTCTTTGACGGGACCAGCGCAAGGATCCCATCGCTGCCCAAACCCCAGTTGCGATCGCAGACGGTTTTGACCCTGGATGGAGTCAGCGAAAACGACAGTTCCTTGGGGTCCATCACCACATAGTCATTGCCCAGCCCATGCCCGCGGAAGAACCCATTTTTCATTGCTCACTCCTTGTTCATGATCTGCGAGGCGTCACTCGCCAACTCTTAGCGGCCGTTTGATACCTTGATGCATGGTTAATGGTTGATGGTGAATGGCTGATGAGGGAAAAGTAAGACTGACCGATTCGATCTTCATGCACCATCAACCATTCGCCATTAACCATTTCTCCTAATGACCAATTGTCCATTTGTATTTAGACGAAAGCGATGCCGGACGGTCGTTCAATGAGTTCGATTTCATACCCATCCGGGGCATCGATGAAAATGAAGCGGCTTCCGGAAGAGGTTGTGGTCGGCCCGTCCGTCACCTTAACACCCTTCGCATTGAGCGACGCAATGGTGTCGTCGAGGCTCTCTACCTGAAAGGCGAGATGGACGAGGTCTTCCTGCACTTTTACTGGTCCGCTCGGCGGAAAACTGGTCAACTCAATTAACTCTTCACTGTTGGGCACCTTGAGAAAAGCCAGATGAGACCCTCGCGGCGAGACCTTCCGCTCCAAAACCTCCAGGCCAAGGACGCTGGTGTAGAAGCTGATGGTCTGTTCCATGTCGCTGACTCGCATGCGGGTGTGGAGGAGCTTCGTCACGCGCATAGGGCCTCCAAATGGTCAATGGTGAATGGTTAATGGGCGATGATTGACGAAGGCAAAATCCGACAAAACCTTTCCGGCTTCATTAACCATCGACCATTTACCATGAACCATTTCCTTTCTGCGATCATTGACCATCAACCATTCGCGCTTCGCGCCGGCCCGCTGGCCTTGCGCAGCAGAATTTCTGCACTGCCCGGGATCAGAAAATCCGGCATGGGGCCAATCTCCTGGTAGCCCTGTTTCTTGTAAAATTTCCGGCCCTGGTCGTTGAAGTCCGACACGCAAGCGAACACGTTCTTTACCCTCGCAAAAACAGCTTCTTCGACATGAGTGAGCAACTGTCCCCCTAGCCCCTTGCCTCTCGCCCAGTCCGCCACTCCAAGCAGTTCCAAATAATCACCGAGTAAGAACTTCTGACGCACGACCGCAATGCCGGCCACTCTGCCATCCTGTTCCACAACAAAGCTGTCACGCCCCTGGGGAAGCGGTGTGAAATAGCTGTCCCAATCTTTGGCTTGATAGCCAAGACGTTTCCAGGGATCGGCGTCTGCCAACAATTCCACGACGGCTGCCCGATCCTCCGCCGCCATGGGGCGCACGATCGGATCGGTCATGGGGCTGCCTGGCCATTACAGCTTAGAAGATCGCTCACAGTCATAGGGGCAAGATGTCGTTCCGGCAAGAGATGCTGATGGAGATCCCGCACGACCTCGTGCGTATATTTGCCTTTGCCATTGGCGTGCATCACGATGACACTACCCTTCCGGACTAACTGTTTCAATCGGTCTTCGATCCGGATCGCCGTGAGCGTGGGGTCTGGGTCGCCGGACACGACATTCCACAAAATGAATTGGAGGCCGAGGGCGCGAGTCACATTGACAGTGTCATCGTTGAATTCCCCATAGGGAGGGCGAAACAGGATCGCATTGTGACTGTACTTGGTTTTGAACAGACGAACTGGTCCGAGAATTTCTTGTTTCTGCTCTTCTGCAGATTGAAACGGCATATGAGCATGGATCTCCCCATGGGTGCCGACTTCAAAGAACGGCACCTGGAGGAGGGCCTTCACTTGCCGATCATGTTTCGAGATCCATTTCCCGGACATGAAGAAGGTCGCTGGGATCTTCTGCTCTATCAAATAGTCGATCAGGGCCTGATCGTAGCCCGTTCCGTTCCGCACCGGGCAGAGATCGAACGTTAAGGCAACTCCCGGACAAGAAGGTGGGCCGGACCTGACTACCTGGGCTCGCGTAACAGAAGGCATCGCCGGGACAAGCAGCACCATAAGGGCCAGGCACAGTATCCCTGAGGAGTCGCGCAGTCGCATGGTAGCTAGTATATCCGAATCCCGCAGGCTGCTCAAAATGGCCGTCCTCTTCGCGCGTAGTTTGTCTGGTTCATCTGGTCTATCTGGTTAATCTGGTTCAACCAAACAAACGAGACAGACCAAATCAACCAAATGACGGTCTTCTTACGCTGGCGGACTTTTTCAGCAGCCTGCGAAGGAGGCGAAGCCGAGTTGACGCTTCAATTCCCCTACTGTTACGGTAAACGTATGTCTTTGCCCAATTGGAAAATCGGCCGTGCGCTTGGCATCCCGATTCACCTGCATGCCTCCTGGTTTGCCGTGTTCTTCTTTGTCACCTGGTCATTAGCCACAGGCTATTTACCCGACACATTGCCTGGTCTATCGGCTCCGCGCTATTGGGGAATGGGTGGGATTGCTGCCCTCTTGTTGTTCCTCTCTGTCCTTCTGCATGAACTAGGACATTCTTATGTGGCACTGCGCTATCAGATCCCTATCAGACAGATTACCTTGTTCATTTTCGGGGGGATGGCGCACATGGGGAAGGAGCCGCCCAGTCCGCGGGCCGAGTTTTTGATCGCAATGGCGGGACCACTCGTCAGCTTGATCCTGGGAGCCGTGTGTCTCGGCGGAGCCATGGCCATGGAATCATTATTTTCACAACCAGGCATGAAAGGGCTCATCGTCCTTGGAAGTCTACTGGGAATGGTGAATATCCAGCTTGGACTGTTCAATCTGATCCCGGGGTTTCCGTTAGACGGAGGGCGCGTGTTACGGGCTGGACTGTGGGCCCGAAACAAGGACTTTCATCGAGCCACCAGCCAGGCGGCATTTGCGGGAATAGGATTCGGCGTCGCGCTCGGATTGATCGGTGTGGTCTTGATTGGGGGAGCCTGGTCTGGGCTTCTGAGTCAGTCCATCGCGACGAACGGGGGCTGGCTCATCTTTATCGGCGCTTTCCTCTTTGCGACGGCATTGGCAAGTAGACGGCAGACAGCCCCGCGGATGTTGTTGACGTCGGTGGCCGTTAGTCAGGTCATGGTCCACCGCCTCGTGACCTTGTTGCCGGATATGACGGTGCAGGACGCGGTCGATCAGTACTTTGTCGCGCAGGGATATGGCGAGTTCCCTGTGTGCGAAGAGAGGGAGATTCTCGGGGTGGTCACGGTGCGAGACGTACAGGCGCTTCCTACAGCCCTCTGGCCATCGCGCCGCGTTCGCGAGATTATGCGCCCGATGTCACCGACGCTCTGTATCCCACCAGATTGGTCCATCATGCAGGCGATGGACCGCATGGCCCAGGCTGGCTTTAATTGTCTTGTGGTGATGGAAAACGGGGAGATTGTTGGCCTCATCACCCGGTCGGCTATCGCACGCTTTCTCCAGCTTCGCGGATCGGAATCGTTAGGCGTTAGGGGTAAGGCGTCAGGCGCGTAAGGCGTCAGAGGTAAGGGGCCGTTCTCTCTTTGCCCCTTACGCCTAACCCCTCACCCTTCACGTTTCACGCTCATTCATTCGCCCGGGAGACGGATATGTTCTGCGCAATAGAAATACGAACCAGGTGCACCACCAGCAGAAATCCATAGACGACGCAGAAGAACTTGAACGTCGCGCGGTAGAAATCCGATAGGAGGATGGGAAGACAGAGGGCAAAGAGGAGACTTGCGATCAGGGTCATGAAAGTCAGCCGTTTACAGAATTCATGGGAGGCTTCCCGCCCGATCTGTTTCAGTGCGCGGGCATACCGATCGGCTCGTTGAAGTTTGGCTGTTTTCAAGGCTCCTTCCGCTGCGCCCCAATAGCGCAAATAGCCATAGCCCACCAGGATCAACAGCCAAGGCGCTGCCCACAAAGGCCAATAGGCTGGACCTCCGTATGTTTCACTGCTGAGCAGGGCAGCGAAGGAAGGGGCATAGAGCAACCCCAACACCAGCGGCAGAATGCGTTCATCGTTCAGGCGCGCTCCCTCCGGTCCTCCATGAATCAGTTCACGCTCAAAGAGCGGATACCCATACTTGAGCACGACAAGCGCGATCGCCGCGCTCATGGTTTTATCCGGAACATAGCGGATCCAGTTCTGAAACCAGTTCACGATCCACCAACTCAGACTGTCACCCCACGTGAAACCAAAGAGGGAGTCGAGATAAAGATGCGCCGTCTGTTCCCATTTGAGCACACGCTGGCTCACTGACTCGGCCACGTCAGGGTTCAAGGCAAAAATCGTTTGCTCATGCAATGCCGCTTGGATAACCGTTCCCGGCAAACTCATGACGACCGCGCCGCCGACACCAAAGATATACAGGAACCAACCATGGGACAGGGCGGAATTGCACCCTGTGCGGAGATAGGTGTGAAAGCCTAGTTGCCTCGCCATCCAGCCCCAATAGAATGCGCCGGCGATGTTGACCAGCGACCAGGGGAAAATGACCACATCCCCGCCTGTTTCTGGGTACAATAACCAGTTCACAACGGAATTCGAGAGGAGCGCGACAATGGCGCCCCACCAGGGGCCCAAGAGAAACGCCACGAGTGCTGTTCCTGTCATATCGAGGAACAGGATACTCTCCAAATGCCGGCTCAACGTCAGCCCAATGTAGTTGAGCAGCAGACCTGCCGCGACGATGACGCTGGTTTCGTACAAGAGGAGATAGGAAACCCCACGGAGGGGCTTCGATGAAAAGAAACCGGTCGTCGAAGGCGAGTCGGCAGCCGGACGCTCCGTTGGGGACGGCGATTTTCGTTCTTTCTTCGATGTCAGCGACGTGAACCGGGCTTTGACTTCGAGTAGCTTCTCCAGAAGAGTCAACACCGTTGCGATGAAGCCAACGACAGTGCCGCCAAGCATGAGCATGTCTTTTCCGAAATCGTCGAGCATGAGGTGGTTCCCTTCTAGGAGCCTGTCCGACATTGCCTTCGTGACGAGGCGAAAGAGATGCGGTCAGATGCGAGGCCGCAGGCCTGGAAAAACCGGAGGCGTATTCGCTGGAATACGTTGAGGATTTTTTCGGGCCGAGTACGACGCAGATGGTCGCAGATCTTTCGCCGCAGTAGAATGGTCAATGTCGGACAGGCTCCTTGTATCGGGTGCTATTGTAGCCACGAAGGGATCTCCCCACCAGAAAAAGTCCAGAAGCCGACAGGCTGAATTGGTTCATTTGGTTGATCTGGTTTATTTGGTTTATCTGGTTAGTTTTGTTCAACCAAACAAACGAGACATACAAAACAAACCATCCAACGGTGTTTTTACGTTGGTGGACTATTCGATAAGGTTTGGTCTGGCCGGCCGGTTCTCGTTGCTACGGCTGACAGTGCCTGCGCCTGTTGCTGGAGGAGGTGAGCGACCTCGGCGCCGAACAGCAAGAGAGCAGCGGAGTAGTAGAACCATAAGAGCGTCAGAATGACTTCCAAAAGGGATCCATAGAGGTCGCCGTACACGGTCGCGTAGGCGCTATAGATCACGAACAAGAGCTTGGCAGCGACCCAGAGAAGACTGAACGTCAGCGCCCCTATCATCGCCTCACGCCATTTCGGCCTTCGCCGTGGGACGAGCCGATATAATCCTGTGACCGCGAGAAAGGCCAATGCGAAGGGGAGCGTATAGGTGAGGAACAGATCATGGGCTGCGAGGGCCAGGAGATCGAGCCCCCAGAGTCTTGGCGCGTACGCCGTTAAGAAATTGACCGTTTGGGTCGCAACGTAGGAGAGAATCAGCACCAGCCCCGTCACGCCGAGCGAGGCCACCGCGATGGCAGTTGAAATGAGGGGATGGCGGCGCCACGTACTCTCAAATACGACGTTCAACGCATAGTCTAGTTCATAGAACACCAACGCGCCGAACCAGGCGAACGTCAGAAACACGGCCCATCGGACGGTTTCTAAGGCGCTCACCCGATGCAATTCCGTTACGACATGTTCTCCCATCGATGGGAGGAAGCCCTTGAGAAAACTGAGGAGGACCTGTTCTCCTATCACGTCATGGCTCACCACAAAGCTCAGGCCGTAGAGCAAGAGAAAGACGAGCGGAAAGAGAGAGAGTAAGGAAAAAAATGCCAGAGAAGCCGCCAGACTGGCGCACCCATGGCGCAGAAACGATCGGACGAGATTGATGAGAAAACGAAAGGGCTGCATAAGGCGAAATCGGTAAAGGGATTGTCACCAACGTAACACGAGTCGTCTTCTCATGCACCTGTCTACACCGCATAATTGACGAAGGCTTCTATCGCAATGGCCGCTGTTCAGGCGAAGGATATGGGGTCAGCAGGATGCTCAAAAAGTCTGTCAGCAAGGCCGCAGCGAGTGAAGACCGTAGGCGTACCCTCTGGGGTACGTTGAGGATCTGAGCGATGCGAGAACGACGCTGACGGGCTTTTTCAGCATCCTGCCAGAGAATTATTTGAGAGTCAGGACGGATTGGAGCGCGAAGCTGACGAGAGGGTTGGGGAAGAGGCCGAACAATATCACTCCCGCGACCGCGCAAGCCAACACGAAGGAGAGGGTCGGTGAAGTGACGAGGTGTGGCGGCGCGACAGAAGAGGGAGCAGGCTCGCGCATATACATCACCATCACCACCCGCATGTAGTAGTAGGCTGATACCACAGCGAAGACCAGAGCAATGGAGGCGAGCCAGGCCAATCCTGCTTCGACTGCGGCCATGAACACATAGAATTTTCCGATGAACCCCGCGGTCGGCGGAATGCCGGCCAGCGAGGCCATAAAGATCATCATGAGAAAGGCCGCGAGCGGCTGGCGCTTGGCGAGCCCGGTGAAATCCTCGATCTCTTCTCCCTCGATCCCGCCTTTTCTCAGCATGCCGATGACGGCGAAGGCGCCGAGCGTCATAAACGAATAGAGCGTGAGATAGATCATGATACTCGCAAGGCCGGGCGTTCCCCCGGACAGGCCGACGCCTCGACCAGCCGCCACAAAGCCGATCAATGCGTACCCGGCATGCGCGATACTGGAATAGGCCAGCATCCGTTTAATGTTCGTCTGCACAATGGCGACCACATTGCCGAGCACCAGCGTGGCGATGGAAATGAGGAGAAACAGAAGCGACCAATCGGCCTTGAGCCCGCCAAGTCCTTCGACGAAGACGCGCATAAACGCAGCGAAGCTGGCGGCTTTTGCGGCGACCGCCATGAAGGCGGTGACAGAAGTCGGGGCGCCCTGATAGACATCGGGTGTCCACATGTGGAACGGCACCGCCGCGATCTTAAATCCAAACCCGACTGCCACCAGGATCGTCGCAATCAGCACAAGAGGATCGTCCGCCCCGCGAGTCCCAATCACGCTGGCGATCGTTCCCAGCTTGGTGCTGCCAGCCAGACCGTAGAGCAGCGAGATGCCATACAACAGGATCCCGGAAGAGAACGCGCCCAGCACAAAGTATTTCGCTGCAGCCTCCAAGGAGCGCAGCTTCGACCGATTGAGACCGGTCATCACATAGAGCGAGAGAGACATCAGCTCGGTACCCAGGTAAATCGTCAGTAAATCGACCCCGGAGACCATGGCCATCATGCCGGAAAGGGCGAGGAGAATGAACCCATAGTACTCGCCGAAGTGTATGCGTTCCGCTTTCAAATAGGGCCGCGACATCAAAATGGTCAGAGCCGCCACGCCACAGAGTAGGATTTTCCAAAACCTTGCATAGGGGTCGATCACGACCAATTCGCTAAACGCGGACACTCGGGCATTCAGTGAACTAATCTGGCCGATAGTGATACCGAGACAGATCGTGAGCGCGCCGACACTCAGCCAGGCCAGGAGATCTCGCCGTGAAGCGGGCGTGATGGGGTCTAATGCAATCACGAGACAGGCCGTGACGACGACGATGAGTTCAGGAAGCAGAACCAAGAGGTCAGCGCCGTACACACTCATCGCGATGGGCCTTGAGCCGTCAGCGGCTCTCTGCTGCCCACCAGCAGTGACTCCGTGGTCCCTCCGGCGGAGGGCTGGGAAGTCGGCGCAATTTTCGCGCGGGACATGGAGGCAAGAGTGTTGGTCACACTCTGATGCATTCGACTGACGAACGGATTGGGGTAGAGCCCGATCCAAAATACCAACAAGACAAGTGGAATAAGGGTGGCGAGTTCCCGTTGATTCAAGTCACTGAGTTTCGGGAGATGGTGCGGGGATGGGACCCCGAAGACCACGCGCTGGATCATCCAGAGAAGATAGGTGGCAGCGAGGATAATGCCCAACGAAGCCAGGGCAGTCGCGACCTTGCTCCAGAGGAACGTGCCGACAAGCACAAGAAATTCTCCGACGAAACTATTGGTGCCGGGGAGACCGAGTCCGGACAGGGCGAAAATCACCAACAGGGTTGCATACTGTGGCATCGGCCCGGCCAATCCGACATTGTCGGCAATCAACCGGCTATGGGTGCGCTCATAGATGATCCCCACGCAGAGGAATAGCCCGCCTGTCGTAATCCCATGATTGACCATTTGGAGGACAGCGCCTTCGATGCCCTGCTGGTTCAGCACAAACAGGCCAAGAGTCACGAACCCCATATGGCTCACGCTCGAATAGGCGATCAATTTTTTGAGATCGACTTGGGCCAATGCCATATAGGCGCCGTAAATGATCGCGATGATGGAGAGGGCGACCATCATGGGCGTGAAGGCGCGGCTGGCGTCCGGCAACATCGGCAAACTGAATCGCAAAAATCCATAGGCGCCCATTTTCAGAAGAATACTGGCGAGAATGACGCTGCCCGCGGTTGGAGCCTCGACGTGCGCGTCCGGAAGCCAGGTGTGAAATGGAAACATGGGGACTTTCACCGCGAACGCGGCGAAGAATGCCAAAAAGAGCCACGTTTGCAGCGACGCCGGGTAGGTGCCTTGGCTGAGGGCAAGGATGTCGAACGTGTGCCCTCCATAAAAGTACAAGACGAGGATAGCCACCAATAACAGGACGCTTCCTGCGAGGGTATAGAGAAAAAACTTGATGGCCGCATACAGCCGGTTGGATCCTCCCCAGACGCCGATCAGGAGGTACATCGGAATCAACATGGCCTCCCAAAATATATAGAACAGAACAAAATCCAGTGCGACAAAGACCCCCACCATGGCCGTCTCCATAATGAGCAGGACGGCCATAAAACCCCGTCGACTTGTGGTGATCGCATTCCAGGACGCCAAGACGCAGAGAGGCATGATCCCGGCAGTCATTAAGACCAGCGGAAGGCTGATTCCATCGAGACCCAGGCTATAGTAAATGGGAGGGGAGGTGATCCAGGCGACATGTTCGGTGAACTGCATCTGATTGGCCAGTGGATCGAAGAGCCACCAAAGCGGAAGGGCAGCCAACAGGTCTGCCAGGGTTGCGGCCAATGCAATCCAGCGCGCGGCCGACTCTGTCACGAAATACACGACGACAGCTCCCGCAAGGGGCAGCACGAGAAGGAGTGAGAGCCAGGGAAACGAACTGGTCATTGGTCGCTCGTCATTTCGAAAAGTCACTGGTCAACAGTCATTGGTCGATGGCGCAGGATGACCAAAATTTCGTGTGCACTCCACGATTGACTGATGACCACTGACCATTGACCTCTTTCTCCGTCGACCATTGACAATCCTTATAGAAATAAGAACATCGTCACAAGGACGACTGCCCCCAGCGCCATGCCAAGCGCATAATGTTGCGCCTGCCCGCTTTGCATGAGCCTCAAGAGCCAGCCTCCCCAAGCGATTGCGCGGGCCACGCCGTTCACCCCGCCGTCGACCACGTTCACATCCACACGCTTCCATAGCTCGGTTGCGGCATACAACGTGGGGCGGACGATGGTGCGATCGTAGGCCTCGTCGACATACCACTTATTCAGGGAGGCTCGATACAACGACTGCCACTGTCGGGCAAATCGATCCGGTAGCGTGGGGTTGAGCACGTAGACATAATAGGCGCCGGCGATTCCGATTAATCCCATGGCCGTCGCCACGACCATGATGCCGATGCCGGCTCCCCCCTCGTGCGCTGCGCCGCCTGCGTGGGTTTCGAACATCGGTCCAAGAAAATCCGGAATGCCCAGATAGCCTGTGACGATGCTGAGCATGGCAAGGATGATCAGAGGGAGAGTCATGGTCGTTGGAGATTCATGGATGTGGCCTGCATGATGAGGGTCGGCATGCGAGGGACCCCAAAACACGACGAAGACCAGCCGGAAGCTGTAGAACGCCGTCATCAAGGCCGTCACGAGGCCGAGTATGGTTAGGAATTGACCGAGCGGTCCAGCCGACCAGGCCGAAATCAGCAAATCGTCCTTGCTGAAGAACCCGGACGTGAGGGGAAACCCTGCCAGCGCGAGCGAGCCTATGACGAACGTCCAATAGGTAGCCGGCAATTTGTCCTTCAGCCCTCCCATACGTTGCATATCCTGTTCGTGATGCAAGGCAATGATGACGGACCCGCAACCGAGGAACAGGAGGGCTTTGAATGCCCCGTGAGTCAAAAGATGGTACATGCCGGACGCATAGGCGCCGAGGCCACAGGCCATGATCATGTACCCGAGCTGGCTGACTGTGGAGTAGGCCACGACACGCTTGATATCGGTCTGAGTCAAGGCGATGGTCGCCCCCACGACCATGGTCACGCCCCCGGTAAGCGCCACCACCGTCATCGCGGTGGGAGATAGATTATAGAGTGGCGCCAAGCGCGCAACCAGGAATACGCCCGCCGTGACCATTGTCGCCGCATGAATAAGCGCCGAGATAGGGGTAGGGCCTTCCATCGCATCCGGCAACCAGACATGGAGCGGCACTTGGGCTGATTTGCCGACTGCGCCGGTGAACAATAAGATACAGATCAGTGTAAGCACGGAGACATCCCACGTCCCCCCGAATGGTCCGAGGATGTTCATCACGTCGCCGGCAGACTCGTGCGCGCGAGGGAAAATTTCCTGGTAGTCGAGCGATCCAAAGCTGTACCAGACCAAGAGGAGCCCGAGCATGAAGCCGAAGTCGCCGACGCGGTTGACGAGGAACGCCTTCGTGGCCGCGGCGCAGGCAGTCGGACGATCGTACCAGTGGCCGATGAGCAAATAGGAACAGAGTCCGACGGCTTCCCAGAACACGAAGAGTTGCAGCAAGTTGTCGGCCATCACCAACATCAGCATCGAGAAGGTAAAGAGGGCGATATAGCTGAAGAAACGGGCATAGCCAGGATCTTCGCGCATGTATCCGATGGTATAGATATGGACGAGAGAGCTGACGGTCGTGACGAGGAGCAGCATCACAGCGGTGAGCCGGTCGATGGAGAAGCCGATGTGAATATCGAGTACGCCGGAGGTCAGCCAGGTGTAGAGTGGGAAGCTCGTATGGTGGCCGTTCGCGACGTCGAAAAAGACCAGGAGCGAGAGGAGCCACGATACGAGGACAGCCGGAACCGCGACGAGATGGGCATTGTCCTTGATCCAATGGCCGAAAAGCCCGAGTATCAGGAACGAGACTAACGGAAGAAGCGGAATGAATTCGTAGGTCATAATGAAGAGCTAATAGCTTATGGCGTATGGCCTATAGTAAAGAGTTGCACGCCGACGGAACGCAAGTTTTTCTCCTGCTATTAGCCATACGCTATATGCCATCAGCTCTGCGATTCGGCCTACCATTTCAGTAACTGAAATTCGTCGATGTTGATTGCGGATCTGGCGCGGTACAAGGCAATGATGATGGCCAATCCGACTGCGACCTCTGCGGCTGCAACCGTGAGGGCAAAGAAGACAAAGACTTGCCCTGCGACGTCGTGGAAATACTGTGAGAAGGCGACAAAGTTAATATTCGTCGCATTCAACATGAGTTCGACAGACAACAAGATGATGATGATGTTTCGGCGAAGGAGGACCCCGATGAATCCGGTCAGGAACACGATGCCGCTCAGGACGAGATAGTAGGACAGGGGGATCATCGGTGCCTCGTGAAACGTGAAACGTGAAACGTGAAACGAGGGAAATCAATAAACAGAAGCCGATTTGAGGCGTTTAACGAATAACGATTCACGTTTCACGTTCTCCGAGGTCTTTTTTCGCGAGTATGATCGCGCCGATCATCGCCACGAGCAGAATCAAAGACGCCACCTCGAAGGGAAACAAATAGGTGGAGTAGAGCACGTCTCCTATCGCTCCAGCGTTGGTCGTCCCCCCGACAGTCGTCTCTGCGCCGGTTGCCACGACAGGAGCTGTCCAACCCTTCATCACCGTGAGAATAACGGCTTCAATGATCAATGTCGCCCCCACCGCGGCGGCCATGGGCCACTGCCGATGGTAACGGACATCCTGCCGCAGGTTCAGCAACATCACGACGAAGAGATAGAGGACCAAGATGGCGCCGGCGTAGACAATGATTTGAACGGCGGCGAGGAATTCCGCGTGGAGCGTGACGTAGAGCCCTGCGACGTGAAAGAACGTGATCAGCAGCGCGATCGCGCTGTAGATGGGATTGCGCACCGTGACGACGAACATCGCTGAGGCGGCGATGACACATGCAAAATAGAAAAAAAACACCAGTTCCATCATACGTCTTTCTCTGTGTCCTAGCCTGCCAGGCAGGCTCCTAGCAGGATGCCGCAAAGGCTGCCGGCCCCGCAGACTGTCGCAGGGGAAGCGCGGGCAATTCAGCCGGGTTTTTGCGGCAGGTGCTTGAACGCGACGTTGAAGAACGCCACATTCGGATGTTGGAGCTCCAACTGCTTTTCTCGAACCGGGAACGACCGGTCGCCGATGGCGAGTAATTGCTCCTTGTTGAGATGCAGTTGACGCTTGTCGTACACAGACCATTCGAATTCCCGCGTCATGCCGAGGGCATCCACCGGACAGGCATCGACGCACAGCCCGCAAAACAGGCAGCGGGTCATGTCCATGTAATATTCTTTCGAATAGCGCTTGGTGGGCTCGCCCGGCACTTCAGCGCTGACCACACGAATGACCCGCGAGGGGCAGGCGGCTTCGCACAGATCGCAGCCGACGCATTTTTCCGTCCCGTCCTCGTACCGCAGCAACGCCAGCATCCCGCGATAGTTATCAGGCAACGTCCGCTTTTCATGCGGGTACTGCTCGGTGACCGGTCGGTAGCGCAACATATGCGACATCGTCGCTTTCATCCCGATGAGGATTTCGTAGAACGTGATGGTCTTGATCCACGCCTTGAACGTCATGTTGCTCCCGTGTGGCTCGTTGGATTCACTGCCTCGGAAAGAAATACAGAGTAATCGACGTGATGATGATGTTCGCCAATGCGATC
>JAKDNQ010000540.1 GCA_030456405.1 Nitrospira sp. | reverse complement strand
GCGCCTAATGCCATGAACGTTTTTTGGATCGTCTTCATCTTCTATTCCTTTCTTTTATGCACATTGAGCGATTAATCCGGCGATCAAAATCCAAGCTGTAAGCGAGTAAGCACCGCTCGTTCGTCCGGACGATCTTGCACATTGGTTCCAGCCGCATCGATCGGCGCAACACCGTCGCCTGCGCCGCCATCGAAACTCGTTTCCTCATAGTTCAATGCGACTTTCACAATCGGATTCAGCCACCAGTTCACACCGACTCCCCAGGAGCGAGCGCGTTTTGGGCTTGTCGAAAGATCCGCATAACCGCCGGTGAAGGCTGTGCCTGCCGGGTTCATGAACGTGTCTTCGTCGAGCGCGAGTTCGTGATACCGCCCTACGACCTCCCACGCGCCCCACCCTTTGCCGAACTCAAAATTCTCGATTGGCTTCACGCCCCTGAATGCCGCCGTTTCGCCGGTCAAGAAATACGATAGGGTGACATTCCACGCCTGATGATGGAGCGGTTTGCCGCTGCCCGGTATGAACACTGTATCGGACCCTGGCCCACCCGCAGGAGGTGAACCGCCGGTCGTCAAACTGACATCTTGGATGACTCGCGCATATTCAGTCATAATTCCAAATGAACCGACGTAATAGTAGGCTTGCGGTGACACGCGTATACGGGATCCGTCGGCTACTGCCGCGCTGCTGTACCGAAAGAACGGAATCTGCCCTTCTGTGCGATAGCTTGGCAGGCCGTTTCTGGTGTCATCTGCAGCGGATGTATCGGTAAAGTTCAGATTTCTCTCTCCGTCCTGATTGGTGTATGTGGCGGCCGCCCCGAACCCGAGACCGCTCAACACTGATGCATCGTTCACGAATGGCGTGGCGAAAAGACGGCCTGTGAACTCTTTGTGTCCATCGAATTCAGGTCCTGTACTGATATTGCCTCCATCGCTCACTCCGTTCACCAGGCCGAAGGCGTAATTCAACGTATTCCCTAAAACATCGCCATGCACGGCGATACCCAAATCACGATTCGGCACAAGTGATGTCACATAACTTCTTTCCATCATTTTGATCTCGCCGCCGCTATGTAAACGCTCCAACCCGACAAAGCTTTTGAATTTTCCGACACGAATCTTAAACGAGGGATCGAACCTGGCATCTATGTAGCCATCGCGCAGATTTATCCTGCCTACAGCAAATTCAGGGCGAATGCGGAAATCATACTTTCCGAACATGGTCCCCTCAAAAATCGGACGAAGGCGGCGCAAGAGCCATGAATCGCTGGCGTCATGAAATCCATCGGCATCCAGGTCGCCGGCGCGTTGATCGCTGCGATTGCGAACATCGTTCGCGCCCTCAACATAAGCCCGATGATCGACCTGTACGAGGCCGCGCAATCGAAGGACATGCTGCCCATCGGCGGATTCCAGCGCAAATCCCCCCGTCCTACTCGAGTATCCCGTGCTATTAAACTTCACAACCGGGTTCGCTTTCTTTGCCTTCGCTGCTGCTTCCTGTTCCAGTTCGCGGTTCCGTTTCAAGATCTGAACTTCCTGATCCAATTCCTCAAACCGCTGTTCGATGGCCTTCTCGGGCAACTTTGTTTCCTCTGCTCGGGCCAGCGAGCCGAACCCGATGGCGGCGCTGGTCACTGCTGCTACTCCAATGAACAACCATGACTTCCTCATCTGAGAATCTCCTTCTCGTGGATGGGAACTTCCGGTTGTCCGGTCAGTGACCATTTACTGTGAATAGTTTAGTGCGTTATGCCTCCAGTGGTCTGGACGGCACGGTGTCCTCCCTAATAGTTCCGACAACAGTACGGTGCGGTTATATTCACTGTGTTCATTTCGTCACCCGTGAAGAGTCCCTGTCGATGCGGATCTTTTCTTTGCGTTCGATCTGGACCACTTTCGAATCGTGGATAACGATTTCCACTGAGCCGTAGCGTATCTCCTCAAGAGCACCAAGGATTTGGTGTGTCACTTGACGGGTGGCCTCATCTACGAAAAGGGGGATATCCATTTTCTTTCCTCTCTTTCAGTCCAGATATATCGTCATACACGATAAAACCAATCAAGATTATGATGTAGCTTTATATATAAGTTAAGTTTCTTTGT
>JAKDNQ010000539.1 GCA_030456405.1 Nitrospira sp. | reverse complement strand
CAGCGCTCCGATAGCGAACCGGGGCTTTGCGCTCTCCATTGAAGAACACATAGCCGCCAATGGCCAGTCCGATCGCCAGGACACTCATAATCAGGATGGCTCGCCGCATCGACTCGTTCTCCAATTCTCTCGCCTATGTGGACAGCATTGTATCAACAAGCCTGAAGCGAATCATCTGGTTGACACACCCTTCCTGCGGCTCCCGAAAAACGAACAGGCCGTCCGCCACATGGCGGACGGCCTGTCAGACATACCGGACTCTAGCTCCGATTAGGGACTGACGTTGATACGCTCCTTGATCAAATCAAACGTTTCCTTGGGCAACACATTCTTCGCAACTAACTCACCCTTCACCCGATATGGACGATTCGTCACAATACGGTCCGCCACATCTTTGGAGAGACCAAGCACGAGCACCATATCACCGGCAGATGCTTTGTTCACATTCATGGCAGAAGACAGGGGCTGAGAGTCCTTCATCGCTGGGGGAACAGACGTCCCAGATGGAGCGGGACTCACGGACGACACAGACGGTGGTGGGACCCCTATCACAGAACGTGACTGATCTTTTAACTCTTTTTGATAGCGAGCCACCAAGGATTTCAGCGACTCGTTATGCCGCTTCACGTCTTCGTACTCGTGACGCAGCGCCCGATTCTGAGCAGAAAGCTGGCGCATACGCGCTTCGAGTTCCTTGGCTCGATCTTCGACACCTCCGCGTTCTTTGTCACGACCATGTTGAATACGTTCGAGCTCATCCCTGGCGAGCTGGGCTTCACTCCCGAATTTCACATTGAGATCCTTGAGCGTCCTGACTTGTTGCTCCAACGCATTTTTTTGCGTGCGAGCCAAGGCCAACTCGGACTTAGCCGAATCGACGTCGACCATCGCCTCTTCGTACTTCGATTGACTGACACAGCCAACCATCGAGACTGCGCCGATCATCACGACCGCCGCCATCCATCGAGACTTCATGCGTACCTCCCCTCCACTGTGCGTGGTCTCTGCAATCGATGCCGCCCCCGCTCTTTCATCCAACAGGCCGGACGAGGATGAGCGTGCAGATCAACACCTCTACGCTTCGTGTTTGGTGTATGTCAAGCGTTCCATTTTGTCAACAGATTTGCGGTCCTCTACTGGCACAGATCATCGTGAAGAACTGCGAAGATTTATCTCCGCGCTTGACGGGCTGCCGCCACTTTGTGAATATGCCTGAGACTCGCCGTTTGGGCGCGCAACCTAATCTCAGAAAGACATCGCATGAATGAGTGGGGTCCCGGTCTCGCCACGATCTTGGGTATCGTGGAGGGGCTGACAGAATTTCTACCCGTCTCGTCAACCGGTCACCTCATTCTCGTCGGCCACGTGCTAGGATTCGAGGGAGACCTCGCTGCCAGCGCGGAAATTTCGATCCAACTCGGCGCCATCCTGGCCGTCATCGCCTATGAACGACAGAAGCTCATGTCCATGATCGGACAAGCCGGCCGGGAACAGCGGGACGTCTCCACGATGATCCGAACACGTGGGACGACCCCATGGCCGACCGTCCTGAGCACGTCATGGGCGGCTCACAAAAATCTCTGGTTTCTCCTCGGACTCGGGCTTGCCTTCTTACCGGCTGCCGCAATCGGGTTCCTCACTCATAATTGGATCAAAAGCCAGCTCTTCACACCTCAGACGGTGGGCGCCTCCTCAATCATCGGAGGGATCATCATTCTCGCGGTCGAAGCACGTCGTGACCGAGCACAAGTTCACCAACTGGAACAGGTGAGCCTGGCATCAGCATTCTGGATCGGCGTAGCCCAATGCGCCTCATTACTCCCAGGCATGTCCCGATCTGGCTCCACCATCATTGGAGGGCTCTTGGTAGGATTGGACCGTAAAGTGGCGACAGAGTACTCGTTCTTTCTCGCCCTCCCAACCCTCATTGTCGCGACCTGCTATCAAATGTGGAAATCACGAGACGTGTTTCGACAAGAGGATTATATGGCGCTCGGAATCGGTATGCTCGTGTCGTTCGTCGTCGCCTGGATCGTCATCGCAGCCTTTCTCACGTTTGTGAAGCGCCATACGCTCCGGCCGTTTGCCTACTACCGTATCCTCATGGG
>JAKDNQ010000142.1 GCA_030456405.1 Nitrospira sp. | reverse complement strand
GACGTGGGATTCCCAGATTTTGTCGAAGAGGGTTTGAGAGGCCATAGGCATTCCTCAATTATCGGGTATTCCCAGGCAGTACTTCCCAGACGCCGACACAATATACTAGAGTTCTCCTATCTTCTTTACAAGAGCGATCATCGGATTCTTGTGTTGACTGATCGCACATGGTACATCGCAAGGCCGGTGAGCGTGAGCCACTTTCCTTGCGAGTGTGCCGGAGGATTATGCCATGACGACTCAGATATGGACTCGTCCGGCCATCGTCGAATGGTCGCAGCAGCTACTGAACAGTTTCTATCGCTGGACCGGGCGTGAACTGCTCGAACGAGTGGGTGATTCGGACTATCAAGCCCACGCGCTCTTCCAGTCTCCCTTTGTCGTCGTTTCCCATGGGATGCAAGAGGACCCTCTCCTCAATTACGGCAATCAAGTCGCGTTGGAGCTGTGGGAGCTAACCTGGGAACAACTCATCACGACCGCGTCGCGGCTCACGGCTGAGGCGGTCAATCGAGCCGAGCGGGAATCGATGTTGGAACAGGCCAAAACCAGCGGCTATCTCGATACTTATCGAGGCGTGAGAATCACTTCAACGGGACGCCGCTTTCTCGTCGAGAACGCTCTCATCTGGAATGTTGTGGATGGAAAGGGACAGAGAGTCGGGCAGGCTGCCACCTTCTCGCAATGGACCTGGTTGACGTGACCGACTTACAGACGCGACAAAGCTGCTATGGCGAGTTCGTAGAGCGACGGTTTGAGCATCCTGCTAGATGGATGAAAGCAGCTGAAACCTGGGACAAGAATGACCATCAACGATCACGGTCTCGATAAACATCGCCCTGGGCCTGATCCACAACCCGCGAGCGCCATAGAGCGCCCGATACACCACATACTCTTCCTCCGTTTCTGAGTGCCGGGCTACTCCGAGCACCTCATACTCCTGCCCTTTATAGTGCCGATAGCGGCCAGGCTGCACCATCGTGTATCCTTTCTCATTCTGACTTCATACTATATAGGGAATGAACGATGAAATCACAGAAACTGCCCATGAAACACAAGGCGCATGACGTCGTGGTCATAGGCGGCGGGTCGGCAGGCTATGCCGCGGCACGGACCGCGCGCGATGCCGGCGCTGATGTGGCGATCGTAGATCAGGGCCCGCTCGGGGGGCTCTGTATCCTGCGTGGCTGCATGCCGACAAAGGCCATCTTACGCTCTGCCGAAGTCGCGTCCCTTCTCAGGCGGGCGAAGGAGTTTGGGCTGTCCCCGGTTTCTGTCCATGCCGACCTGTCGGCGATCGTAGATCGCAAGGATCGATTGGTCCGTGAGTTTGCGGATTATCGCATTCAGCAGCTACACGATTCGAGATTCACGCTCTATCGATCGCAAGCCGTCTTCCGGTCTCCCCGTGAGATCGCTGTCGGAGATTCCGTCCTGTCGGCTGCCTCGTTCATTATCGCCACCGGGTCGAGGCCTAGCGAGGTTCCGATTCCTGGTTTGGTCCAAGCCGGATATCTCACGAGCGACACGATCTTGGATGTTCGCACTCAACCGGACTCGTTAATCGTGCTAGGCGGTGGGGCGGTTGCCTTAGAAATTGGGCAATTCTTCGCTCGGCTAGGGACGAGGGTCACGATTCTTCAACGGGGGCGCACGCTCCTTTCTGAGATGGATGAGGATGTCGGGCGCGCGCTTGAGGCTGCATTGATTGATGAGGGCATCGAAGTCGTGACGGGCACGCAGTGGCTGCGTGTCACTCGGGATACAACGGAGAAGACGGTATGGGTGATGAAAGATGGACGTGAGCGATCCTATGTCGGCCAGGAGATTCTTCAGGCTTTAGGCCGACAGCCCAACATCGAAGAGCTTCGCCTCGATTTGGCCGGCGTGACAGTCGACAGTGGGCGGATTGTGGTCGACGGCGCCATGCGCACATCGCGGACCCACATTTATGCCGTGGGCGACGTGAACGACGTCACGCCCATTGTGCATCTTGCCATCCAGCAGGGCGAAGTTGCCGCGTACAACGCGACACATACAAATCCGCCGACAAAGACGATCGATCATCGCCTCGATACGGAAGTGGTCTTTACCGACCCCCAAGTTGCGCGGTTGGGGCTGAGTGAAGTGCTCGCACAAGCCGAAAAGATTCCTTATCTCGCAGCCTCCTATCCGTTCGCCGACCACGGAAAGGCGCTGTGTCTTGGCGCCACGCAGGGGTTTGCGAAGTTGATTGCGGCGCCTCAGACCGGTGAGATTCTTGGCGCGCAGATCGTCGGCCCGGAAGCAGGTGAATTGATTCACGAACTAATCGCGGTGATGTATTACCGTGGGACTGCGGCCGATCTGTTACGCATGCCGCACTATCATCCCACGTTGGCGGAAATCGTGACGTATCCCGCCGAGTCGATCGTTGAACAGTTGGGCGTAAGAAGAAGAGATTCTACCAACACGCTGTGAGATGAAGACTTGGCGTGAAGCGGAGTTGAACCGCCTGCGTCTTCCAGTGTAGCGTACCTCTACGATGACGATGCGGGATGATCCGGAGTCTCATCGCTTGCGGACGAAGGGGATGATCGCGCGATTTGTGGGGATCGTGTTGATCGCGCTCGGGTTCGTCGTCGGGATGTATGGACTGGAAGACACGGGAGCGCAGTGGATGAAAACAGCGCTGGCCTTGCTGGTCACCGGCATGTTGGCCCAAGGATACGCGCTCTATTGTTCTGTAAAGCGCACGCAGGAGATCAAGGGCCCGCCTAAATCATGAGACGGGTACAGCAAGATATACTGACGGTTGGGGTGTTCCTCCTCTCAGCGGTGATGCTCGCGTGTGGAGGTCCGTGGCGCGACGGCTATTTCAAACGTGGTGTCGATCAGCTCACGCAAGACGAGGTGGTGGAGAAGTTCGGGCCACCCCACACGGCGAAGACCCCGGCTCTCGGAGGGGATACGGTCTGGACCTATCGTGTGCCGATCAGTGACAAAGAATTGACTTCAATGGGCTTTTCCAACATCACCGAAAAGGCGGCGCAGGCCGCCGCATCAATAGTCGATGGCCCCAAGGCCATGTTGTATTGCTATCGGTATACCCTGGTCTTCAACGAACAAAAAGTCCTGAGACGGTGGAAACGTGAAGAATGTGTGCCGGGAACCCATGATACGCTCAACGCCAAGTAGTACGAGTCTGTTGCCACCGCTCGAATATATGATGCTTCCCTCAAGGCTAGTCTCGACATCCTTAGCTTTGGTGCTCACTCGCCGAAAAACAGGATTCAGAAACATTTTGCAACAGTCGCAATTTAATGGTCTGATGCGGTAATCCATGTCTGCCTGGTTACCACACATCGACAGTTCGGCTGTACTCGACGGACTTTCCTCGCTGTTGCTGCTGCTCTTCCTCTTCATCGTGCGGATGGTGATCGTTCGAGCGATCTCAAAGAATCCGACCCTTTCGATGGAAGCAAAACGTCGATGGGTGGTCTCTGTCCGCAATAGTATGGTGTTCGTCTTGCTGGTGGGGCTGCTCGTCATCTGGGCGCACGAACTTCAAGCGTTTGCCGTCTCTCTCGTCGCAGTCGCAGCCGCGCTTGTGTTAGCGACAAAAGAGCTCATTCTCTGCTGGAGTGGGGCCGCGCTACGGGTGGGGGGGAAGGTCTACTCGGTGGGCGATCGTATTCAGATCGCCGGTCATCGCGGTGTCGTCTTGGATCACGACATCTTTGCGACCAAGCTCCTTGAGATCGGACCTGGCCAAGCCTCGCATCTCTATACCGGCCGTGTGACCGTGTTTCCGAATAGCTTGCTGTTTATGAATCCCTTGGTCAAAGAAAACCCTGATCAGGAATATGGGCTCTATATTCTTGAGATCCCCCTCAAGGAGAATGAAGACTGGCGAAATGCCGAATGCCGGCTCCTCGATGCAGCGAAAGCAGAATGTGCCTCATTTATGAGTGAAGCCAACCGACACATGAAGTTGTTGGAACAGACCAATCTACTTGAAGCCCCATCGCCGGAGCCCCGCATTACCATTCAAGTCATTGAAGCAGGGCATATCCAGTTGGTGCTACGATTTCCAGCGCCTGATCGCGGTCGTTCACGAATCGAACAAGCTATTCTACGACGGTACCTCACCTCGGTTGCATCACCGATCAACAAGTAGAAGGCCACATAGGGTCCATCAGCGGCTTCTTGCCTGACACGCATTCGCAGCGTAGGCAAATAAATGAGCACCCACCTTCAACCGGATGTCGCGTCCTGAATGCTATTGCGTCTGATCCAGAAACTTCAGTAATATGCAGCCCTTGTTTTATTCATGTGATCCGAGGGAGGGAGGATTGAGTCATGAAACGGATTTGTACAGGGATTGTCACGGCGACGAGTACTTTCCTATTGTCCGGCGTGTCCTACGTGCTCGCAAATGAGCCGAAGGGCGGCCCGCCAGATTATAGCGGGATCTCCAGCATCTATTACGTCTTAATCGGGTTGATTCTGGCCTACGGGGTCTACGATTCCTTCTTCAAAAAACTATAGAGTCCGCGAATCATTATCCAGCCAGCTGTAGGGGCACACGAAGGTGAGTTGGGACACCGAATTGCCGTTAAGACGCTATCCCGTATGGCCATACAGCACCACTGCTTGAGCTGCTCCACGGGATAGCCCTTGTCGCCGAGGACTGCCTGGGAGTGTCGACCATCGGTTGGGTCGTCAACCTGCATGATATTAGTCCGTCGCAACTCTGTGCGACGAATGGCCCAACATCTCGATCGCGTTATGAAGCTTGCTTCATAGCCCACCATGACCATACCTCTGGTGTGCCGCAGCCCAAAACGTGTGTGGGCTGCGTGCATGCCAATTATCTCGCACCGATTCTACGTCGTGCCACAGCCGGCAGGTTCCTACCCAATTCAAGTTAAATTGCCCCACAGGCTCGGCCTGCCCGTGCGGTGTAGTGACGCCCGGTGTTCTCGTGAGGGATTCGGCAGGAATCGGCGTTTTGCTTGCGCATTCGCATCAAAAATTATACTGGTTATCATGAAGCTTCACGCTTCCACGTTATGCCGTGTCTTACACATCACGAGATGACGGAGTCAAAGAGGAGCAGCATGCTAAGCGATTGCGCTGGAGACAACACCATGAGGCAAGGCAATAAGATTCGCGCTGCGGCAGTAGGAATGTTGTGTCTTACCACACTTACGACCGGCGCCTGTGTCACGCGGAGCACCTACGATAGCGCCACCGCTGATCTCGGAGCGACGAAAGCCGAACTCCATAGCGCCGGAACAGAAACGCAGGGGCTCACCCAACAAGTTAACGTCCTCCAGGAACGCCAAAGCGACCTCGAAAGACAAAAAGAGATCGCTTCGTCGGCGCTCCGACAAGCCAAGAAAGAGATGAAGGCCGATCGTGCTTCATCGCAAAAACGGTTGAGCACGCTCAATCGTTCGATCCAGCAACTGACCGCCCAGCAGAAAAGCCTGCGCCATGTCATCAAACGTGCCAACAAAGAGCAGATCACTCTACAGTCAACCGTCGACAACTATACGTCGCAAGTGCGCTCGATAGAAGAACTCCCTGCTTCAACAACGCCTCAACCAGCCGCAGCCACCAGCGAACCTGTCAAGGCAGCTGTTGTTCCTCTGGCACAAACTGCGGTTTCGAACGAGCCTGCTCCGAAGCCGACTGTGGTGACAACTGCAGCTCCCGTCAATCAGCCCGTGGCAGCCCCAAAGCCGCGAGCCCCTCAGCCGCCAGAACCAGTCGAAGAGGACTGGTTGTCCTTCCTCAAGAATTGGATTTCTTCACTCTGGGAATCGGTGGTCTACTTCTAGCGAGGAGACTGTCCATATAGACCGTCCTACCGCGGCGAATGATCCGCGATGATCTGCGCCGTTCCCGACCTTGTAAAACCGCAACGTATTCAGTGAATACGCCTCCAGGTTTCCTCTTATCCCGCTCTTCTACCTTCTTCGTCTCTTGATTCACCGCCGAACTCTTGAGA
>JAKDNQ010000538.1 GCA_030456405.1 Nitrospira sp. | reverse complement strand
GTAGGGCCTCCGAGTCAGTAGTAAATTTCTCACAAGCTATGGTATACAGGCCGTCTGATTTGATATGGGGATTGCGGTATCTCGCAAGGAACGCCTGCGGGCTCCTCCTTCAACTGGCAGGGAAAGATGACGCGCACATTCCTGATTCTGCTCGGCTGTTGGATCTTGGCAAACCCTGAGACCCTCCTGGCACAACAATCATCCCGGTCATTGACTCATGAGGCGATGACAGAATGCCATGACGGTCGTGTCGCTCGAGACCGAGCCAGCAGAATCAGCCACTTTGAGAAAGGTCAGGCCCTGGGGGAACAGGCTGTAGCCTTGGACGATCGATCCGCAGACGCACATTTCGCCCTGTTCTGTAATTTAGGCGAACTCATGCGGATCGATGGGGAACTGACCATTACATCGGTCATGGGATTCCGCCGTATGATGAATGAGCTCGACCGGACACTGGAACTTGCACCTGGTCATCTTGACGCCATGTCGGCCAAAGGGGCGTTCCTTCTCAGGCTTCCTTCACTGCTTGGGGGGAACAGAGAGAAGGGGGAAAAACTTCTTCAGTACGTGCTCCTGAAATCACCGCAGTCGGTCAATGCCAGGCTGAGCCTGGCCAAGAGCTATTGTGCCGACGGCCGTCACAGCGAAGCCCTCTCGCTCGCTTCCGAAGCCCTGGACCTTATTCAAACCCATCAGTGGGATGACTTCGCTCCTGAAGCGGAAAAAGTGTTGGCTCAACTTCATGCCAGTGCCGCCAAGGCAAATTAGCCCCTCCCCCTACCCACTGTCTTCCTGGTACCAGGCATGAAATCATGCTATCTTGGGCCCCCAGAATGAAGACGCACCTCGTGCGTGAAGCGTCGTTTGAATCGCATCTCTCGCGGGACAACGCCTGCGCTTCACAAAACACGCTTCACAGATAATGACCATCCTGTCAGGAGTCCACCATGTTACTCGACGGTAAAAAAGGGCTGATCATTGGCGTAGCGAATAAGCACAGCATCGCCTGGGCGATTGCGCAATCCGCCGAAAACCAAGGGGCACAGCTCATCTTTAACTATCAGAACGAGCGGTTACGTGAGAATGTCGAAGAGCTGGTCGCCACCATGTCCGGCGCAAAAG
Source organism: Nitrospira sp. (assembly GCA_030456405.1). The sequence goes on along the minus strand of JAKDNQ010000538.1, from coordinate 995 downwards.
CCTTTCCCTGCGATGTGGGGAACGATGCCGAGATTGCCGCATTGATGCAGCAGGTTCAGAAAGAATTCGGACGGCTGGATTTTCTTGTCCACTCCGTTGCCTTTGCCCCGCGTGAGGAACTCACCGGCCAGTTTGTCAACACCACGCGCCAGGGGTTTGCGACAGCGCTCGACGTGAGCGCCTATTCCCTTGTCGCTGTGACGAGAGCGGCAGTGCCATTGATGACCGACGGCGGCTCCGTCGTGACGCTCACCTATCTTGGAGCGGAACGGGTCGTACCCCACTACAATGTTATGGGAGTCGCCAAGGCCGCGCTCGAAGCCAGCGTCCGTTATCTCGCCCATGACCTCGGTCCCAAGAACATTCGCGTGAACGCGATCTCTGCCGGTCCGATTAAGACCCTCGCCGCCCGGGGCGTGTCCGGCATCAGCAAGATGGTAGACCACCACCGGGAATTCGCGCCTCTCCGCCGCGCCACGGAACAAGGCGAGGTCGGCGACACGGCGCTGTTCTTGGTCAGTCCGCTAGGGCGTGGAATTACCGGAGAAGTGATCTATGTCGATGGCGGGTATCATATTCTTGGATCACTCACATCAGCGGACTGACGTGAAACGTCGTTCGTCTCTTGCTTTCACGCCCACGCTTCGCGAAATACGTTTGACGATTTTGTTTAGCCGCTATTCAAGCGATCGTCTGAGGTTTTTTAACTTCCCCCGCTTCGTCTTGCTTTCCAACCGTCGTTCCTTCGAACCCTTCGTCGGCTTTGTAGCTCTGCGTTTCTTGCGTGGAATAGCGACGCTCTGAATCAGCTCTCGCAATCGTATGAGTGCATCCTCTCGATTCTGCTCCTGGCTCCGGTACTGCTGGGCTTTGATGGTGATCACGCTCTCTTGTGAGATGCGATGATCTTTCAATTTCAGTAATTCTTCCTTGTAAAACGGCGGCAACGACGAAGCAGCAATATCGAACTGCAAATGAATCGCGGACGAGACTTT
>JAKDNQ010000537.1 GCA_030456405.1 Nitrospira sp. | reverse complement strand
CATAATCGTCTGTGAGTTCGACACCCGCTCCCCATTGTTGCGCACGATGGGTCGCGAGCAAGGCAACGGTCTCGAATGGAAGACGCTGTTGCTCAACCAATTTGTTCACATTCGTGACCATGATAGAGGGGGTATACTGTTCGAGCGGCGCACCGGCAAAAAAAATCAGATTTTCCGATCGCGTCTTAGAAGAATTCCAGGGTCCTTTGACCGCAAAGGACTCGATGTGGGGAAACGATCGTCTCATCGTCTGCACGACCGCATTGGCCCGCAAGAGATCTCCACCCTCGCCAGACGAGGCCAAATTCACTGCCACAATACCGCCCGGTGCAAGATGGGCACGCAACTCCTCGAAAAATTCTACCGTGGTCAGGTGGAAGGGAATCATGTGTCGAGCAAAGGCATCGACCCAAATAAAGTCGTATGTCCGCTCCGTCGCGTTCAGAAAGACACGGGCATCTCGAACATGCACATGATGGTGGAGAGGCGGCTGATAGAAAAAATATTCTTCGGCCATGCGGACAACTACGGGATCAAACTCAACCACATCGAGATCGAGTTCAGGCCATCGATGAGCGAGCCACTTCGCCAGTGATCCGCCACCATGACCAAGGATCAGGCCCCGTTTGGGCTTCGGCACCAATGCCAGCGACGCGACCATCAGTTGACTATAGGGAAGAAACAGGGCGACTGGATCCGCCTTCCACATCACCGCGTGGAAAGTCCGGTCTAAAACCAGGTACCGAAAAAGATCGTCATCGCGAATTCGCACTTGTTGGTACGGACTGTCTTCTTGATAGACCGGCGCCTTCAACATCTGAACCGGAAACCACGCACCGGCCCCTAACCCTCCAACGCATAGGAGAAATACGCCGATCACCAAGGGCCGCGCGCTTGTCCGGTTGATCAGCCACCAGAAGCCAAGCCCCACTTGAATGACGCCGAGCCACGCGACAAGTGTCTGGCTTCCGATCCAAGATAGAAAGAAAAACGCTGTCCCCCATGTTCCCGCCAAGCTCCCCACCGTCGAGAGCGCGATCATCCGGCCTGTATGCCGGCCGAAATATTCAAGGTCTGACACGGCCAATCGCAATAGAGTCGGCAACACTCCGCTCAACCCAAAAGCCGGTGGACCTAGGAGCAGCGCCGCGGCAACACAAGGTCCCCACCGAGGATCCTCAATCACTCCAGCCACCTTAAAAAGCACTAGCTGGCCAAGCCACGCGATAAGAAATGTCCAGGCTCCAGAGAATAGAAGCAGACCAGCCAACACCTGCGCGCCGGGATACCGGTCCGAGAGCCAGCCTCCAAAGGCATACCCGCTGCTCATGGCCGCAAGAATCACTCCGATCAATGCGCCCCAGACGAACAAGGAATTTCCGAAAACGGGAGCCAAGAGCCGACTTCCTACAATTTCGATCGCCATCACGACCGCACCGGTCGCCAGCGCCGTGATCAGCAGAAACCATTGAGGGGGATGAGCAGGCCGGTTCACAAAACTCGCGCGGGAACATGACGCAAGGTAGGGAGACAATCCTGTGTGACCTCACGAGTCCAAAGAATCATAGACCGCCCCAGTTTTTAAAGTAACGTAAGAGATCGCGGACGGAGATGATCCCGACGATCTGCCCCTCATCAGTAATCGCAAGATGTCGAATCCCATGTTCCGCCATCTTCTCACTCGCCTCATGGGCCGAGCTCGTAATTTCAATCGACAACAGCGGGCTGCTCATGACGGCACGGACCAACGTCTCTTGGGCCTGGCACGATTCGGCCATCCCCTTGCGAACTAAGTCCGATTCGCTGACGATGCCACTGTAGTGACCGGCCTCGTATACCAACAAGGCGCCGGCCTTCGCGTCACGCATCAGCTTGGCCGCCTCCAACAGCGTGGTGTCTGGACTGATCGTGCGGAAGGTCCGACGCATCATCACGGCGAGAGGTCGCTGAAGTGGTGTGCTCTGAATCGCCATACAACAGGATCCATCCGATGGAGGGAGCAAATAGTACCCAGCGCTCGCGCACCCTGTCAACGAGCGGCCCACGCAATTCTCCCTGTGGATAAGGCTTTCCATAACCTCGTTGCTCACCTCCGGTATCGTTGCTATACTCGGCCAGCCTAA
>JAKDNQ010000536.1 GCA_030456405.1 Nitrospira sp. | reverse complement strand
TGGTGTGCTACATGAGGGAGCTAGTGGAGACATCTCATGGCGCATGACGACGAGTCCGGACAGCATGAACGGATATTCACATTGTCTGAAGCCAACCGCCTCATCCCCCAGCTCAATTCCAAGTTGACATCAATTCAGCAAGCCAAGGCCGTCTTGTCACGCACGAAGGAAGAGATCAAGAAAGCCAGCGGCCAGGCCGAATATGGCGGGGGTAGCACCGTCGGACACCTCTATATCTTGGGTCTGCAGCAGGTCAGCCTGAATCTTCAAGCGATTCAGGAGCTGGGCATCCTGGTGAAGGACTTGGATCTCGGCCTCTGTGATTTTCCCCATCTGCGTGATGGCCGAGTGGTCTATTTATGCTGGAAGCTTGGAGAACAAGAAGTTCGTTGGTGGCATGAAACAACCACCGGTTATAAAGATCGGTCCCCCTTATAGATAGCGGTCTAGCCTGACATCGAAACCATCAGCCTTACCCCCTTAAAAGTTATGAAATTTGTCATACTCGGATTCGATGGTCCCGACGGAGAAGCCAAACGAAAAATCTATCGCCTGGCGCATCTCGCCAACATGGAGCCCCTGGATGCACAAGGTCGTGTTGTATTAGCCGGCCCGTTCACAGATAAAACAGGGAGCCTTATCGTCATAGAAGCGGACTCGTTAGAAGACGCACAGCAGTTTGCTCGAGAAGACCCCTATACCGTCCACGGTGTATTTGAACGGATCGAGGTTCACCCGTTCATTCAAGTCTTCCCGAAAGCGCGGTAGCCAAGGCCGTTACCCCACGCCTTCAGCCCCCTAGTCCAATTCACACTCTTTGGTTGCATTGCCCCTTCAGTCATCGGGCGGTATAGTTACTTGAATGGAACTGTACTGGCGAATACTCTGTCCCTCTCTTTTCGCCCTCTTACTATGGGCTTCCCCCTCGTTCAGCGCCTCCACAAAAACCGTCATCGCCGACGGCCACTATGTCATGGCCGATGGCGATACCTTAGCCAGCGCAGAAGAAAAAGTCCTTCAGCGAGCCCAACGCAACGCGGTGGAAGGAGTCGGCATCTATCTCGAATCGACATTTCGCGATGTCGAAAAAGAATCGGGTGGGAAAAGCGAGCAAACCAGTTCGCTGGAAATTAGAACCATTGCCGCCGCCGTCACAAAAACGGAAATTCTTGAATCCAGGCGTTCTTTCGAGCTGAACCGTCCCGTCTTCTTCGTGCGCATCCGGGCCACGGTCGATATGGGCAGCTTGGCTGAGTCGATACATCGACTGCAATCTAGTCAGCGACTTACGCAACACTTTCGCCTGCTCCAGCAGGAAAATCACCAATTGCGCTCGCAGCTGAAGGAGCTTCAACAGCAACCGATCGGCGTCCGAATGCTCACAATCGATCCGAATAGAAAATCGGCCGCACACGAGCAGGCGCGTGCGATGCTCGAAACTGCTCTCCATACATCAAACCTACGGGACAAGATCCAACTCAGTACCAACGCCGCCACACTTGATGATCGCTACGTCGATCCGCTGATTGTGCGAGGGCAAACCTACCTCCGACTCGTCTCACTGGCGTTCTCCCAACGGGGTCAGACATTAGACTATGCGGAATACCTGGAGAAAGCGAAACTAGACTTTGATCGCGCCATCGCACTCGATGCCAAGAACGTATGGGCATGGGTGGGGAAGGGAGATGTGTTCACATGGTTGAAACAATTGGATGAGGCTGCCGCGGCCTACGAACAGGCCCTTAAGCTTGATCCATTTGCCGATATCGCTCGCCAACCTCTGATAGGCATTTACACGACACAAGCTCGCCGCCAGGCGGACGCCAAATCTTGGCGTCAGGCGTTGGCCACGCTGAAGAAACTCCTCAACACCCAAACACCTGAAAGCTGGATCACCCATCAAATAGAAGCGTATATACTACGGAGCGAAATTTACCTTCAATTAAATCAACCGGAACAGGCGATTGAAGACTTGTCCACTGTTATTCGGGTCGACCCCACAAATGTTTCCGCCCTAGCGACCAGAGCAAACCTGTACCGAGAGCGTTTACAAGGTCGGCTCGCCAAGGATGACTTTGAGCGAGCCTGTGTTCTCGGGTCCGCTCAAGCCTGTGAGCAATTGCC
>JAKDNQ010000535.1 GCA_030456405.1 Nitrospira sp. | reverse complement strand
GTTTGTTCTTTGCCTTTGACGCTCACCTCTCCTATCCGATCGAGCACGAAGCGATCCCCAAGATAGCGCTTCGTGCTATCGTCGATCAAGATCCGGCACAATCGCCGGCCCGGCGTCTCCTGAACGACATCCCGATCCAAACTTTCTAATCTCGCCGCCGTATTCACCGCATCGCCGACCGTCGTATATTTGAGTCGATCGGAAGTGCCCACACTCCCGGCGACAACCAGTCCTGTGTGAATCCCAATCCGCATCCCGATCGTCGCGAGCCCCTCCTGTTCATGTCGCATGTTGAGTCGATGCATCTCCTGCTCCATGGCGAGCGCGCATGTCACGGCATTCATCGCATCCTGGGCGATCTCCTTCTCAGAATTCCGTGGGAGCGGCACACCAAAGTTTGCTTTGATCGCATCCCCTGCGTAATCATCGATGACACCTCCATGTTTGATCACCAGCCCCGCCATCACATCCAGATACGCATTGACCCACTCCATCAAAGCCTCAGGGGTCATTTTTTCCGAAGCGGCCGTATACCCCTTAAAGTCGGAGAAAAAAACAGTCGCGACTAATTGCTGCGACCGAGGCCTCCCATTTTCCAGAAACTGGTCGCGCTGCCGCCACACGGCTTCAGCCACCTCTCCAGAAACGTGCTTGGAGAAGAGGTGCATCAGCAGGGCGCGCTCCTTTCGCTCCCGGCCCAATACCGAAGCCGTGACCACGGATACAGAGAGAAACCAAGCCAGGGATGGCGGCACGAGCGGGATCCACCATCCCTGAGCAAACGCAACAACCACGACGGCGCCAAGGATGAACAGCCCTCCCGCCGCACCGAGCGCAAGCCGCCACGGAGAACGCGTCCACGCGCCAAGTCCGGCGCCTAACAGACCCCACAGGATCGTCCACAGCCACTCCTGCGATTCACTGGGTGTGTCAATCGGGCGACGGCCTTCTAAACCAGCCCCGAGTAACTGACTGATGATATGGGCATGGACCGCGACCCCGGGAATCATACGGCCGGTGTCATTCCCGGAACTAAACGGTGTGTGGAACAAATCTGGAACACTCTCGGCCGTGACACCGAAAAGGACAATCTTGTTCCGAATCGCCTCCGCATCGACCTGACCAGTGAGCAAGGCGGTCAATGAGAATGAGCGCGGCAGGCTGTGCCCACGGGGAAAATCAACTAACAATTGATACCCGCCGGCGTCAGCGCGAACATATCCACCGTCGTAGGGCCAAAACCGTCTGAGGGTGGTGGACCCAAGGCGAAGTTCATCTGGATTATCCGGATTTGGCTGCGGGCCAATCCCCTCCTCAGCAAGAAACAGCAGCGCCAGCCGAAGCGCGAAGCCGTATTCCGTTTGCTCTCCAACTTCCTGGAATAATAATCCTCTACGAACAATTCCGTCTGAATCGATAAGAATATCGTTGAACGCCACTTGCTCGGTCCCGGCCAGCGCCGGCGGTGGAGGGATACTCGCCACCACACCACCGCCGAGCTTCGTCACGGCAATGATCTGGGGATGTTCGACGAGGACTCTGTTCAGGTCTGTGTGACCGGGATCGACAGGAATATCACGATAGATATCAAGCCCGATCGCGCGCGGCTGGAATTGCACGAGCCTTGTCAACGACTCAGCCAGAATCGCATCGGTAATCGGCCAGCGTCCTTGACGTAAAATATCCTGTTCGGTGACCGTGATCAGAACAATGCGGGGATCAGCCCCCTCCAACCCGCGACGGGATTGGATCAACCAGTCATAGACTGTGAGTTCAAGCGGCTCAAGGATCGAGGTGCTCCGGATGCCGAGGATGGAGAGTGCACCCAGAAGTCCCGCAAGGATGCTCACGGCAACAAGCGATTGGCCCACCTTCAAGAGAATGCTCACGGGCGAAAGCATAGACTAGCAGGTGTTGACAAACAACCTGAGCGTTCAGAAGCAATCGCAGGCTGTTCAGAAAGGCCGTCCAGCAAGGCCGCAGCGAGCGAAGAGGCGAGGCGTACGCTTCAGTACGTTGAGCCTCTGAGCGCAGCGAGAACGCCGCTGGCGGACTTTATCAACAGCCTGTCAAAGCCAATTATTGAGCAACAAGAATGCCGCCCAGTAGGCGGGATGACTGTACTCAG
>JAKDNQ010000141.1 GCA_030456405.1 Nitrospira sp. | reverse complement strand
GCCGCCCGTGCGCGTGCCTTGGGCGCCCAGCGCATTGCCCAGGTTGTTCTGGGTCATAGCCCAGTCTTGGGGAAGCTCCGCTTGGGTCTGGACCGTTAAGGCCGCGCGATAGGCCTGCACCGCCTCGGCCAGCAGTCGCGTCCCGGCCTCGCCGCCCGTGCGCGTGCCTTGGGCGCCCAGCGCATTGCCCAGGTTGTTCTGGGTCGCGGCCCACTGTTGGGGAAGCTCCGCTTGGGTCCGGACCGTTAAGGCCGCGCGATAGGCGGTGGCGGCCTCGCCTAAAAACTTGTGGATGTCCGCTCCCTTGGTGCGGGCGCCGGCTTCTTGGAGGGAATTTCCCAGGCTATTCAGATATTGGCCCCGATGTTCCTTGTCGGACTGTGGAAGCAATTCAAGGGCGTTCTGGTAGTAGGTTTGGGCCTGCACAAAGTTGAGTTGCACCATCTGCAGATCGCCGTTGGCAGCCTGAGCTGCAGCGGCAGAGATCAACCGGACCGTCGCGACTTGTTGGAGATGCTGAGCCGCATCCACGTCCCGCTGGCTGGCCTCATTGAAGAGACGTTCAGCCAAGAGAAAGTTCAAGTCCTCGACGGCGAGGCGAGCTTGCTGAATGAGTGCGGTGACTTCCGAATCCTCGGACGACAAAGCAGCTATTTTCTTTTTGAGATCGAGATAATTTTTGGCGATTTCTCGCAGCTCATGATCGAGATCTTTCGGCGGAACTTTGTTGCGGCCCAAATCGTTAAAAAACTGGTTGAGAGCGGCTTCGGTGATTCCTTGTGCCTTGAGTTGCGTAATTGTTTCAGGTGGAATGGCCGAGCAACCTATGCAAACTTGAGCGACCCCTCCTGACACAGTTGCACTTTCTGAACCCGAGGAGGGGCCAACAACAGCGCAGCCTCCTTGAAAAGCAAGGAGGCTGCCGAGGCCATAGAGGAGGAGCGAAGAGCGGTGGAAGAGTATGCGAAGGGTCTGAGAGATCATATTTTCGTTTTCGCAACAACCTCTTGAACGAACGATGTTAACTCTTCCCGATCGGCCTGTTGACCGGTCTCCGCCGCTGTCTTGACGCCCGCGTCCACACCTTGTTGGACCGCTTCGGCACGACTCAGTGATGTGATGGCTCCAGGAAGCCCTTTCAGATATCCCACAGCGGCATTCGCCGCGGCTTCGGCAACTTTATCGCCAATGGCCACATTGACAGGCACCGATACCGCGAGGGTGGGAGACACGGTGATATACGCCTTCCCTCCTTGTACAAAGGCGTGGTCGGTTCCTGTTGTGGAGCCGACGTAGGCGCAGCCGTGATTGAAGAGCATCAGACCGACAAAGAGCATGACCGAAACAGCACGTTTCCATTCCATCGCGTCCTCCATTCTCTCGCCTCTTTGGTTGAGGTGTAGTCAATCCATACTGCGTTCGTGGGGCATGCGGGATGATACGCCAAAACCCCTAGGGCTGTAAACGAACGCGATGGCCGTGGTCCATTTGGAACGTCCCGTCCTCAGTGGAAATGTTCGACAGATCCAGGGTAAGGTGTCACCCGGTCCATTGCACTGATAAGAGATCAGACATGTCATCATCACGACAACATAACAGCGGGCCGGATTCAGATGGTCCTGACGTTCCTGAACCGTCCCATGCCGAGCGGGCCAAGACGCTTGTGTACTTACAGTCAACGGGTAGTCTCTCGACGCTCTCGCGCAAGCAGCCTGGCTGGCCCTTCGGGTCGGTGATGCCTTACGGGTTGGACGAAGAGGGGCAACCGGTCTTTCTGATCAGCACGATGGCGATGCATACGCAAAATCTCCTGGGCGATCCACGGGCGAGTCTGCTGGTGACACCGCCTGAGAGCCGCAGCGATCCGCTGGGTACGGCCAGAGTGACGTTGATGGGGGCGGTAACCAGGGTGTCGAAAGAAGAAGCCGTCGAGGTTCGCGAACTCTACCTGGCACGCCATGCCAATGCCTCCTATTGGGTGGACTTCCAGGACTTTGGTTTTTTCCGCATGGCGCTGGCGGATATCTATTTTGTCGGGGGGTTCGGGTCGATGGGTTGGGTCATGCCGGGTGACTACGCGGGGGCGGCCGTGGACCCACTCGCGGATGAGGCATCAAGCCTCATCCGTGAATTCAATACAGAGCAGGCGACGACGTTGCTGCTGCTTGCCCGTGTGTTCGGCAATATGGAGGCGCAGCAGGCGACGGTGACGGCATTGGATCGGTTGGGTTTTCACCTTCGGATCACCACGCCAGGCCGAATGCAGGGTGGGCGTGTGGCCTTTACCAATCCCGTACGCAACGCGCCGGAAGCCAGGGACGGCCTTGCCGGCTTGGCCGTTCAGGCGAACGCGGGACATCTGATACTGCATTCGCTGTAGTACGCGCGTGCACACGTTCCTGTGAGCATCCGGCAAGATTGTTCTTTTCAACTCACCAGTTCATCACTAGGTAGGGGAATGCATGGCGACTACAAACGATAAACAAGTTATTTTTTCGCTCGTCAATGTCGGGAAAGTCTATCCGCCGAAGCGGCAGGTGCTGCGCGAGATTTATCTCGGCTTCTACTACGGCGCGAAGATCGGCGTGTTGGGCCTGAATGGATCGGGCAAGAGTTCGCTGCTCAGGATCATTGCCGGAGTCGATCAGAACTACACGGGAGAGATCACCCGCTCAAAGGGCTACAGCGTCGGCCTGCTGGAACAGGAACCGCAGCTCGACCCGGACAAGACGGTGAAAGAAATCGTCGAAGAGGGGAAGAAAGAACTCGTGGCGATGCTGCACGAATACGATGCCGTCAGCAACAAGATGGGCGAGGCTACTCCCGATGAATTGGAGAAGTTGCTCGAAAAACAGGCGCAACTGCAAGAGAAGATCGAGGCGGCAAACGGGTGGGAATTGGAAAACGTGCTCGAGCTCGCCATGGATGCGCTGCGTTGTCCACCGCCGGACGCAAAGGTCGGGGTGCTCTCAGGCGGCGAAAAGCGCCGAGTGGCCCTCTGCCGCCTCATGATCCAGGAGCCGGATATTTTATTGCTCGATGAGCCGACGAACCATCTCGATGCCGAATCCGTGCAATGGCTGGAGCAGCATCTTCAGCAATACAAAGGGACGGTCATCGCCGTCACGCACGACCGCTACTTTCTCGACAACGTCGCCGGCTGGATTCTCGAACTCGATCGCGGCCACGGTATTCCGTTCCAGGGAAACTACACCTCCTGGTTGGAGCAGAAACAGGTGCGCCTGGAAAAAGAAGAAAAGGCCGAATCGAAGCGCCGCAAGTCGTTGGAGCATGAGTTGGAATGGATCCGCATGTCGCCGAAAGCCCGCCAGTCGAAGGGCAAGGCGCGGCTCAACCGCTATGAGGAAATGGTCAATCAGAAACAGGACGAGCAGGCCGCGGATTTGGAAATCTACATCCCACCGGGCCCACGGCTGGGCGATGTGGTCGTCGAATGCAATGGCGTCAGCAAAGCCTATGGAGATAAGGTCCTCTATGAGAATGTGAACTTCAGTCTCCCCAAGGGCGGCATTGTCGGCGTGATCGGCCCGAACGGCGCCGGCAAGACGACGATGTTCCGCATGATCATCGGGAAAGAGAAGCCGGATGCGGGCACGATCAAGATCGGTGAGACGGTCACGCTGGGCTACGTAGATCAGGATCGCAGCCTGGATCCGAGCAAATCCGTCTACGACATCATTTCTGAAAGCCACGAGACTATTATGCTCGGCAAGACTGAAGTCAACGCCAGAGCTTACTGTGCCCGGTTCAACTTTGCGGGCACCGATCAGCAGAAGAAGGTGAAGGACATCTCCGGCGGCGAACGTAACCGAGTGCACCTGGCCCGCATGTTGAAAGAAGGGGCGAACCTCATCATCCTCGACGAACCGACCAACGATCTCGACATCAACACCTTGCGCGCATTGGAAGAGGGATTGGAACGTTTCGCGGGTTGCGCCGTCATCAGCAGTCATGATCGCTGGTTTCTGGACCGGATCGCGACCCACATGATGGCGTTCGAAGGCGACAGCAAAGTGGTCTGGTTCGAAGGGAACTATAGCGAGTACGAAGCGGATCGGAAGAAGCGGCTCGGCAAGGAGGCCGATCAGCCGCATCGCATTCGCTATCGCAAACTGACCCGTTAGCAGGATGTTGAAAAAGTCTCCCAGCGGCGTTCTTGCATCGCTCCTAAGAACCGTGAAACGTGAGGCGTGAAACGTAAAACGATGGTCAGCCTCGGAGCTGCGGCCTTGTTTGGGAATAGGCGCGTCTCGGCGCGCCGGGGTTGGGCGGGTGAGAAGGATAGCCTTTTTGAACATCCTGCGTTGTGTTGCCCCTGTTGCCCGGGACGTGCCGACCAGTAAGATGCTGGGCGCCTACACAGTTTTTCTGTAGCCTCCTAGAGAATCATTCACCATGGCGCCTCGTGCAATCATCACCGGAGCGGCAGGATTGATCGGGCAGTATCTTTTGAAGACTGCCTCCCGCTGGGCTCCCGATTGGGATGTACATGGACTGTCCCGCACGGAGCTTGAACTGACCGAGATATCAAAGGTGGAAGCGCGAATTCATGCGCTGAAGCCCGACCTCCTCATCCATTGTGCCGCCCTCAGCCGAACGAAAGCCTGCGAGCAATATCCTGGCCAAGCCTATCGCGTCAACGTGGAGGTCACGGCGCACCTTGCGCAACTGTCCCAGGACATTCCTTTCATCTTCCTGTCTAGCGGAGAAGTCTTCAATGGGAAGACCGGCTGGTACAGCGAGACGGATGAACCGAATCCGATTAACGTCTATGGCCGAACCAAGCTGGAAGCCGAACAGACCGTCTTGCAGAACCCCGGGCATACCGTCGTTCGGATTGTCTTGACGGCCGGAACGTCGGTCACCGGCGACAGGAGTTTTGTCGAAGATATGTGTCGGACCGCGAAGGCCGGTAGAGACGTGACGCTCTATGCCGATGAGTTCCGCTGCCCGCTGCCTGCCGGGGTCATCGCGCGAGCTATCTGGGAACTCGTCGATCGCAAGCAGCCGGGCCTCTATCACCTGGGCGGGAGCGAACGGCTCTCGCGTTGGGAAATTGGTGAAGCCTTGCTGCCTTGGTACCCGGAGTTGAAAGGCCGCCTGGTGAAAGGCTCCGCGTGGAACCATGTTGGGAGCCCTCGTCCTGCTGACCTTTCGCTCTGCTGCGACAAGATTCAGATCCTCCTGTCGTTTCGTATTCCGGGTTTTCGCGAATGGCTCGCGGGGCGTCCGCGCCGAGGCCCGGACTTGTGGGACTATCCCGACGGAAGTTCTTGAAACGTGAGACGTAAAAGGCGGGAACGGGGACATGGGAGGACGCGATGATAGGATCGGATCCTCCGTTTCTTGTCCTCACTGCGTATGTGGCCATGGCGGTTGTCATGGCGGGTCTATGGATCCTGCAACTTCGCATGCGCAATGCCTCGATCGTAGACGTCGGCTGGTGCATGGGTCTCATCGCGGTCGTACTGTGGTACGCCACCCAGTCCACTGGCGAGACGGAGCGAAAAATGGTCGTGGTCACCTTGGCGGTGCTCTACGCAGGGAGGCTGGGACTCTACATTCTCTTCAATCGGGTGATCGGCAAGAGAGAGGACGCTCGCTATCGCCGGCTGCGCGAGCAATGGGGACCTTCGGAATCGGTCAAGATGTTTGGGTATCTCCAACTGCAAGCGCTGGCCTTAGCGGCCTTCTCTCTTCCGTTTCTGGTGTTGATCCAAAACCCGCGACCCTCCTTCGCGCTGATCGAGTTCGTCGGATTGCTGATTTGGATTCTCGCGGTGTCCGGGGAAGCCATGGCGGACCGGCAGCTCGCGCAATTCCGATCCAAGTCGTGGAATCGCGACAAGGTCTGTCGCGATGGACTCTGGCGCTATTCACGCCATCCGAATTATTTCTTCGAATGGGTCCACTGGTGGGCCTACGTCGTCATGGGAGTGAGCACGCCTGGATGGCTCCTGACCTGGATCGGCCCAATCGGCATGGGGTGGGCTCTCCTGAAAGTCACGGGCATTCCATGGACGGAGCGACAAGCCCTCACGAGCCG
>JAKDNQ010000534.1 GCA_030456405.1 Nitrospira sp. | reverse complement strand
CGGATGGTGTTGGCCCATTCGGCGACGAGAGGGTCTCGTTCCTCCATCGCCATCCCGGCATACTTCATAAACATCTGCGGACCTTTGCGGCGGCGCCAGGTGAGATAGCTCAAGAAATGTGCTCGGCAGACGCTGTGGGTGCCGGCTGGGGCATAGACTTTGGCTTGGCAGCCTTGGATCATGCAGGTCAGATCGTGCATCGCGTACTCCGTATGGTGACATCAGTATGGAGGAAGGAGGGATAGATTTTCAACTAGCCCCTGACCTTGACGTGTCGCTCCTTTCCCGTGTAAGTCCATCGCCATGATGGGTGTGCGTTCTCTTCTCTTCCTACTCGTGGCCACACTCGTTTCCCTATCGAGCTGTGCGTCAGCATCACGAGAGGGGCTTCCTCCTGGAAGTCCCTTTGCCGAGTCGAATGTTGTGTCGAGAAATCTGTTGCCACAGGGAATTGCAGTGGGGGATGTGACGAACCAGTCGGCCTTGCTGTGGGTGCGGACCGATGGGCCGATGATGGTGCAAATCGAGTGGGCGCCGGTGGTGGTCTGGAACCGCGTGTCGAAGATGGGAACAGCCGTCGCTCCAGTGACGCGGACACCATTGTTCACGACCAGTCAGGAAACGGATTTTACCCTGACGATTCCCGTTGATGGATTAGCGTCGGCCACGCGATACCGATGGTATGTATTTGTCGGCATGAAGGGCCGTGACGGTACATCGACTGAAGCGCGCGTGGCAGCTCAAGGAGAGTTTACGACACTTCCGGATACGAACAGGCATTTGCCAGTAACCTTTGCATGGAGCGGCGATCTGGGCGGCCAGGGGATCTGTAGACGAGGTGCTGCCGGATATCCTATCTTCGATGTCATGCGCGCTCAAGAGCTCGACTTCTTTTTGTTTCTCGGGGACACGGTCTACGGCGACAACGTGTGTCCTTCGCCTCCAAACGAACCGGGTGCTGACTTCCGGGCGACGACACTGGCCGAGTATCGTGCTCGCCATCGTGACCAACGGGGCGCAGAGGCCTTGCGGCGGTTTCTCGACAGCGTTCCGATCTATGTCATATGGGACGACCATGAAGTGCGAAATAATTTTGCAGGGCCATTCGACAGCCAAATGCCGGCCGGACGTCAGGCCTTGCGTGAGTATTGGCCGGTCCGCGTGGCGCCTGACGATCCCCATCGGCTCTATCGAACCGTGCGCGCCGGGGCAGATCTCGAACTGTTCATTCTCGATACGCGGCAGTATCGGAGCCGGAATGCCGATCAGGACGGGCCCGCGAAGACGATGTTAGGAGAGAAACAGCTTCAATGGTTACTGAGCGGACTCACCGAATCAACCGCGACGTGGAAGGTGATTGTGACTTCAGTGCCGCTGTCGATTCCGAAGGGAGGCGGTGGAGGCGTTCCTGGGAACGATAGTTGGGCTGGAGGGCCTGACCGTACAGGGTTTGAACGGGAGAGACAGGTGCTTGTGGACCGCATTCTCGGCCAGAAGATGAAGAACGTGGTGTTCATAGCCGGCGATGTTCACTATGTGCAAGCGAATGCGTACGATCCGAACGGTGACGGAACTCCTGACTTCCATGAATTTGTCGTTGGCCCATTATCCGCTGCGCCTGGGCCACAGACGCCCGCCAGTGGAGGATTACGGCCGACCACATTGATCAATGAAGGCGGATACTTCAATTTTGGACTGATTCGAGTGACCAAATCTTCCTTCGATGTGACGGTTCTCGATGAAGCCGGTGTCACGAGGTTTTCCCATCATGTGTCTGCCAGGTAGTTGTTCGTGACGAAGATCCTCTTGAAATCGTGATAGATAGCCAGTTACGGTACGCCATCGTCATGTGTGGAGGGTTAGGCGAGGTGCGTGATGCTGTTGCAGTTGATTTCTGTGCTGGGCGCACTGATGGTGCTGGCTGCCTATGGTTTGCTTCAAGGCGGGATCTGGCGTGAACTGAACGCGGGATACCTCGCGTTCAACATCGTCGGATCGTTGTTACTAGGGATCGTCGCGATTGTGGATCAGCGGGTGGGTTTCATTTTTTTGGAGTTTGCATGGGCCGGCCTGGGGTTGATTGGTGTCGTGAGAGCTGTGAAGGCCCGGCGTACAGCGAATTAACAAGGTTT
>JAKDNQ010000032.1 GCA_030456405.1 Nitrospira sp. | reverse complement strand
CTCAAGTAGATTCCAGTGTCGGAGGTAAAACCGGCGTGGACCATCGGCTGGGAAAAAATCTCATCGGAGCATTTTATCAGCCCTGTGCTGTATTGATCGACCCGGTTACGTTAGGCACGTTGCCGGGCCGCGAATGGATTGCCGGGTTGGCCGAAGTGATTAAATACGGGATTATCGCCGACGAAGGGTTCTTCAAGTTTCTGGAGCAGGAGATTGCCGCGCTGTTGAAAATGGAGAGAGAGCCGGTTCTCCACGTGATTAAACGATCCTGCGAGATCAAGGCGGAAGTGGTTGCCGCTGACGAACGGGAGTCGAACCGCCGCCGCGTTCTCAATTATGGCCACACGATCGGGCATGCCTTGGAGTCACTTGCAGGTTATCGTGGGTTGATTCATGGTGAAGCGGTGGGGATTGGATTAGTGCAAGAAGCGGATTTAGCTTGCCATATGGGTCTCTGCGGGCAGGATGTTGTTGAACGAATCAGAACCCTGGTGCAGTGTGCCGGGCTGTCCGATCACGTTTCTCCAGTATCCTTTTCGGGCCTCTGGAGCGCCATGCAACATGACAAAAAGGTGGTGGCGGGGCAGGTCGTCGGAGTATGGCCGGTGAAGATAGGGGAAGTGGTTATTCGATCAATCGAGGAGCGGGTTTGCGCCGAGTGGTTTCGGTGTAAGCACGACCGTGGAAACCGTGCATCGAGCGGCCGTCAGCCAGGCAAGCATGCTGTCCGCCGAAAGGCTCGTGCACAAAGGTAAATCTCAATGACGATCACACGCACGCCGTCTGTGGCGTATCTCCAACAGGCATTGCGAGAAAAAACACGCGAAGTCGATGTGCTTCACCGGATCTCTGCGTCGATCAGCAACCAACTGGATCTCGAAGCCATTCTCAAGCATATCGTCGACGTCGTCGTCGAAGTGACGAAGGCGGATGCCTGCCTTCTGTACCTTTTGTCGGACAGTCAAGACGAACTCATTCTTCGAGCGTCGAAAAACCCTCATCCCAAACTGATCGGTCGCATCACAATTGGATTAGGCGAGGGCATCACCGGGTGGGTTGCGCAGGAACGGACGCGAGTCGTCATACCGAATAATGCGAACGACGATCCACGGTTCAAGTTTTTTCATAATCTTCCGGAAGACCGCTATCAAGCATTTGTCTCCGTCCCGATCATGGCCAAAAAGGAAGTGGTCGGCGTGATCAATGTCCAGCACAAGCGCCCTAAACGCTATCAGCCTGATGAGATCGCACTGCTCTCGACGATCGCCAATCAAGTTGGAGGAGCGATTGAAAATGCGCGGCTGTACGATCAAATGCAACGCAAAGCATTACAAGTAGAAACGCTGTCGCAGGTATCAGAAACAGTGGCGTCCAACCGGTTGATCAAAGATGTCCTACAGCTTCTCGTGACGATGACAGCGCAGATGATGAATTCTAAGATCTGCTCAATCATGCTTTTGGACGAAGCCAGCGGAGAATTGCAGATTGCAGCCACGCAAAGCCTCAGTGAACAGTATCGCCGGAAGCCGAATCTTAAGATCGGGCAGGGTATCAGTGGGCGTGCGGTAAAAGACCGACGCCCGATTATCGTGCTCGATGTGTCCACTGAGCGCGACTATATGTATCCGGATATGGCGAAGAAGGAAGGGCTGTGTTCCTTGCTTTCAGTCCCGATGGTGGTGCGAGATAAGGCGCTTGGGGTCATTAATAGCTACACGCCCATTCCGCATGTGTTCACAGGGGAAGAGGTCAAATTGCTTCAGGCTATAGCCAATCAGGCCGCCATCGCTATCGAGCATACGACTCTGATTGAGAAGTCTCATGAGATGCAGGAGGCCTTGGCGGTTCGGAAGCTCATGGAAAGGGCCAAGGGCTACCTGATGCGTTCGAAGAAGCTGACCGAAGAAGAGGCCTTTAAACTCATTCAACGGCAAAGCATGGATTTTAGAAAGTCGATGCGAGAAATTGCTGAGGCTGTGCTCCTGGCCGGAGAACTCGATCAACGGGTTGAGAAGCAGCGTGGATAACAGAAGTAGTATGGAGCCTGTCACCGGCACAGGTATTAAGGGATCATTGGCGTTTTCTGTTTGGAAGGCCCATTCTTTTTCTGCGCATTTCGTTCAGCGTTCTGCTCGGCTAACTGCCGTTTGATATCTTGCAGTTCTTTTCTCATGTCATCGAATTCACGGTCTTTCGACTGAATAGGCGCGTGAATTGGTTGTGTGGTCTGCGCTGGTGCGGCGGGCTGTTCGGTCACGTCGGTAGGTCTAGTGGCGGGGATTTGAACGGGTGGTGGTATCTCTAAATCGGCTGGGGGTGAAGCGAGTAACGCATAGTCGATGACGAGTGTCGATTCGGCGGAGCGCGCGTTGTCATAACTGTCTGGCCGTTTTGCCGACTCCGGGAAAAAGAGAATTGTAGGTGGCGGCGCCTGCCCGCCGGCTCCGTACTGGGACAGGGGGATCAGCCAGGGTATGGTCAGATACAGTGATCGTCCGTAGGCATAGAGCGAGCCCGTCGTCGATTCCCATGGCATCCCCGTTTGAACGACACGAAAACCCACCTTCTGGTCCGACGCAGCTCTGATGAGTCCCTCGACCAGGAGCGGCGCCAGGAACTGAACATCCTCGTCCCTAAACACTTGAACAGCCTCTGGCTTTCCTAAGACTATGCTTCCCAATAATCCTCTATTTTCCTTGACGGCCACGCCGCGAAGGACCAAGGCCATCGTGTCTGCCGATATCGTGACGGGGTGGGCGGCTTGTATGGATCGATCAGAAATCCGCTCCAAATACACGGCCCCGCGATCCGTTTCATACAGGGTGATGTCGCGCTCAGACCCGGTCGAACAGGCGGACGCAATGAGGAGGAGCCCTGCCAATAGGGGGAGTCGATTGTGCTGTGTTTTGTGCATACTGAGATGTCATGCCGTCATGGGCGTGTTGACCCATGAGCCTAACACAGCCACGTACAATACGAAATGAGCCTGAATGCGGGCGTAGGCCGACTTTTCAAAGCCTTGAATTCTTCAGCCTAGGCTTTATGGTATAAAGCCTCATGCGTACCTTTCGTATCGCCATGGTGCAGATGAATTCGACGGTTGGAGATCTGGAGGGGAACATCCGCCGGATCACAGCCTGGCTGCGCGAAGCAAAGAAAACGAAGGCTGATCTCGTCGCGTTCCCTGAGCTGGCGATCACAGGGTATCCACCTGAAGATCTCTTGCTCAAGCCACGGTTTATCGCGGACAACCGTCGTGCCCTTCAGGAAGTCGTCCGTCACTGTCGGAACATTGCAGCAGTCGTGGGTTACATCAGTCAGAGCGATGGCAGAGATCCAAAGCCCGCTCGTTCATCGGTGGTGCAGGCTGGTGTACATGAGCTCTACAATGCGGCGGCGGTCATTGCCGATCAGAAACTTATTACGACCTATTGTAAGTGGTACTTGCCGAACTATGGCGTGTTTGACGAGAGCCGCTATTTTCATCCGGGCCGAAGGCTGCCGCTCATTCGTCTGCGTGCCACCATAGTCGGGATCAACATTTGCGAGGATGTGTGGTTGCCGGAAGGTCCGACCGCGTTTCAGGCGGCAGCAGGCGCGGAAATCATCGTGAATATCAATGCCTCGCCGTTTCATCTTGGCAAGAGCCGGGTACGTGAGCAGATGTTGGCGACCCGCGCGAGGGAAAACGGAGTGGTGCTGACATATACCAACGCAGTCGGCGCTCAGGATGAACTGGTCTTCGACGGGAATAGTGTCATCATCGATCACGAGGGTGAGGTCATCGCGCGAGGGAAAGCCTTCGAAGAAGATCTGATCGTCGCCGACCTCAACATGGAAGCGGTGGCGCGGGGAAGACGAGACAGCCGGAAAAAGTTTTTGCCACGGCGCCTTGCCAATGCGGTGGAAGTCTATGCTGCGCCGCTTCCGGCTGTTCACAAAACCAGGACGCGGGTGGTCCCTGGTGTTGAATCGGTCCTGGACCAGCTGGAGGAAGTGTACCGGGCCCTCACGCTGGGGGTGCGAGACTATGTGAGGAAAAATGGATTTACGCGTGCCGTGATCGGCCTCAGCGGTGGAGTGGATTCGGCGCTGACCGCCGTGCTTGCCGTCGATGCGCTCGGCGCTGAGAACATATGGGGCCTGTTCATGCCTTCCCCTTATACGTCGCGAGACAGTTACGGCGATGTCGCCGAATTGGGGGCAAGACTCGCGATCTCTGTCCGAACGATTCCTATCACGACGCTGTTCGACACGTATCGGCACGCGCTTGCAGAAACGTTCGAAGGGCATGCGCCGGATGCGACGGAAGAAAATCTCCAAGCCCGCATTCGGGGCAATCTCCTCATGGCCTTCTCCAATAAGTTCGGCCATCTGGTGCTCACGACAGGCAATAAAAGCGAAATGAGTGTGGGATATGCCACCTTGTACGGCGATATGGCAGGCGGTTTTGCTGTGATCAAAGATGTACCCAAGACGATGGTGTATGACCTTGCAAAGCTCCGAAACCTCCGTGGCACAATCCCGGTGATTCCCAAACGGACGTTAGATCGGCCACCGACCGCTGAGCTGAGACCCAACCAAAAGGATGAGGATTCGTTGCCTCCTTATGAGATCCTTGATCCCATTCTCCAAGCCTATGTAGAAGAAGACCGGTCGCTTGAAGAGCTTGTCGAAGCGGGGTATGACCGTGCGACCGTGGCGCGCGTGATGACGATGGTGGACGGCAGCGAATATAAGCGTAGGCAGGCGCCGATCGGCATCAAGATCACGCATCGGGCCTTGGGAAAGGATCGGCGGATGCCGGTTACAAACGGCTATCGAGGAAGGCTGAAGACCGAAGGGGTTCAGGCTGAAGGAACGGAAGGCTGAAAGCAACAAGGTCGAAGTTGTTGAAATATCGGACGCCGAATTCCGACCTTCAGGCTGAACCCCTTCAGCCTATCAACCTCCGCCTTCATTTTTTCCGCTTTGGGCTGTCTTGTATGGTGGGCTGGTTACCGAGTTGCTGTTGTTTGAGGGATCGCATCTCTTTCTTGAGGGCCTCCACCTCCTGAGCCAGGGCCTCTGTGGAAGGAGTTGAGACTTCGGGTGCGCTGGTTCCTGTTGGAGATTCGCGGGTCGGGGAGGTCTGGCCCATCTGAGGCTGCGTATGCTCAGTGGTTGTTGCCATAGGCGGCGCCTGTTGTAGTTGCTGATAATCGATGGCGAGGAACCTATCGGTTGGCTTGTCTCCTGCCGGCGGATCAAAGCTATCGGACCGTTGGGCGGAACTCGGAGTGAACAACAGGATACGTTGCCGAAGGCCGGAAGTATCGTGTAACGGAGATCGATTACCGTCGTCGTTCATCACCATGCCCGCCCTGGTCGGTACATATCGATATTTGGAGAGGACCACATTGAGCTGTCGGCCATACGCGTACAGGGAGCCGGCAGTGGTTTCCGTTATCGAAGATTCTAGGAAGGAACCTTTGTGCGTCGTCTGGACACGATATCCTATGCGCTGATCCGGTGTTGCCGTTCGTAAGCCCTCTGCAAGCAAGGGCGCGAGAAACTGAATCTGCTCGTCCGAGAAGACGGGAACAGGAGGTGGCGGCCCTGCGAATAGCCTCTGAATGCCGCGCTCCTGGTCCTGCACCTCCATGCCTCTCAAGATCTGGGCAATGAGGGTCGGTTCCAACGTGACCGGATGCGTGGCCTGAATCGACTGATCGGTCATCGTCTCAAGTGAGACGGTTCCGCGCGCATCTTCGAAGAGGATTTTGCCGGGTGAGGTGGTCGTGCCGCAGGCGGCGAAAACCAGAGACAGCAGTATCAGAACAATCGGGGTCTTGCGAGGCAGTCGTCGTGTTGAATGCTGTGGTGCAGGAGCCATAGGTGGAAGCGAATCTAGCATAGGATGATCGGTCATTGCCATGAGTCCGTCCGAGCCGGTGAACGTCACATGATGGGTTCACGACTTTTGTTGACGCAGTGCGATGGAGTGATCTGACAGTTAGGATGCGCTGACGATGCCGTGCGTGAGCGCGTATTTGATCAAATCTGCCGTAGTCTTAAGCTTGAGCTGGTCCAGGATCTGCCCCTTATGAAACTCGACGGTTCGTGATGTGATATGCAAGAGATTGGCAATCTCCTTGGCCGTCCGTCCTTCGGCGAGGAACTGCAGAACTTCTCGCTGACGTGGAGTAAGGCCTTTCGATTTCTCCGAGACTGTAGACAAAAAGACATCCACAAGCTCTTTCGTGATCAGCGGCGTAATGTAGGAATGACCTCCGAGCACGGCCCGTATTGCTTGTTCCAATTCATCCACCGCCGATCCCTTGAGCACATAAGCCGAAGCCCCCGCCTCAAAAGCCGACCGAACATACTCCGCATCGGCGTGCATCGTCACGATAATGATTTTAGCCGTCGGACAGATTTTTTTCAGCTGCGCCGTCGCGTCGATCCCATTGAGCAACGGCATTGAGATATCCAGGATGACGATATCAGGCTGCGCTGTTTTCGCGGCCGCCAGGAGTGCCCGCCCATCCCCGGTTGTGCCGACCAGCTCATAGTGCTCTTCCAGGATGCGGCGAAACCCCTCCAGGACAAAGGTATGATCGTCTGCCAGCAAGATACGCGGCTTAAGCATGGAGTTCTCCTTCACCCAACGGAATATCCGCTCGGATCTGCGTGCCCTGCAGGGGCGTCGACTCGATCTCCAAGGTTCCCTTAGCCATGCGCACACGCTCTTTCATGCTCAGCAAGCCCAAGTGCCCGCTCGTCTGATCTCCGTGCGAGGCCTCAAATCCCACGCCATTGTCACGGACTGAGAGGCTGACCTCATCGAACTCGCAAATCAGCTCGATCTCTACTTGTGAGGCCTTGGCATGGCGAGAAATGTTGCTGAGGCATTCCTGTACGACACGATAGATACATGTGGTCACGTCGGGCGGCAGTATGCCCACCGGGTCCTTATACACATAGGAGCACTGGATGCCCGTGCGGCTGGAAAACTCATTGACCAGGCGGCGTACGGCCTTCAAGAGCCCCAAGTCATCGAGAATAGATGGGTGAAAACGATAGGCCATTTGTCGCACATCGTCCGAGACCGCGGTCAGGGCCTCGGACACCCGTCGGAGTTGATCCCGAAGAGGCTCTGAATCGGTGGACGGATCTTTCTCCATCCGCCGAAGATCCATCGAGAGCATCGCGAGACGTTGATTGATGTCGTCGTGCAGATCGCGGGAAATTCTCCGGCGATCTGCTTCCTGCGCCGTCAACAGTTGGCCTGCCAAGGCCCGCAAATCCGCGCGACTCTGTTTGATCTCGCGCTGGCTGGCCTGCAACACAGCCTCGCTCGTTCGAAGCGACTGCTCGGTTTCCATGCGTTCTGCGATCTCCGCTACAAGCGCTTGATTCACAGCGGCGAGTTCATGTGTGCGAGCTTTCACCCGTGTTTCGAGTTCATCGTGCGCCCCCCGTAGCAGGTCTTCGGTCCGTCGCCGATGCAGGAAGAAAAGCAAGGGCAGCCAAATCGCCGTCAGGCTGAACAACCGATTGGTGACGCCCATCCACAGTGGCATGCCATCTAGCGTAGGCTTCAGCAATATATCGGTCATATCGACGATAGAACAAATTGTCGCCGTGATCAGGGGGCCTTTCCGGTATGACAAGAGAAACGACAGAATGACGAGCCCGCCATAGAGCACAGAATTCCCGCTTCCCAGTGGAAGAGACAGATCGAGGATAAAAACGCCGATGCCCAAACCGACGATGAGGATCAGCAGATGTCTATTGGTATCGCGACTCATTCCGTTTCTCATCCCTTTTTTCCCACCCGCGAAGGAACCGTCAGGAAGGGCTTGCGTACGGCTAGCCGCCGCGAGAGTTCCCCCTCCCAACGATCACCGCCGACAGCGTTGATGCATCGGTGACGCATCGCACATGCTCGCGGCTGTTCCGTACATCGACAGATGGATCAGGGGTGAAGCGATACGAACCTCTATTCCCGCTCGATGATCTTGCTTGAAGAGAGAGGATCGGAGTTTACGCGAGCACACCCTACTGTGGTAATATACAGGTCTGCCGTGAAAATTTACCAGGGGGGTATATTAAGCCACCGAATGTAATGTATGAAGCTAGCGTTAGGGCGGCTCCACGAAGACAATGCAGTCTGCCCTCGGGCCTGGGTCCTTCTCGATATGAAATACGAATCGAGAACGTGGGATTCGTGGGGTCAATGAAGAATTTCTCATGATTTTTTCATGGGCCATCACGCGAGGGAGCTAGAGTGCCAATAGAAATAAGGGACATCGTGACGTTCAGCCTCTTCAAGCGAGTTCGCTATGAAATCCTGTACTTATTACGCGGAGCTGCTCGTGAACGGCTAGACCGTCACACCGCTTGGGGGAGGCTTCGTACATGAAGCAGCTCGTACTCGTTGCCCTGCGCAGGCCGTATACATTCGTCGTGCTGGCCATCCTCATCCTGGTGTTTGGGGCGCTGACCGTGGTCAAGGCGCCGACCGACGTCTTCCCGAATATCCAGATGCCCGTCAGCTCCGTCGTCTGGCTCTACGATGGCTTGATGCCGCAAGAGACTGAGGGGCGAGTCACTCGTGTATTCGAGCAAATGTTGACTCAGACGGTCGAAGGCATCAAGACGATCGTGAGCACGTCTTACTTCGGTCACTCCATCATCAATATTTACCTTCAGGAGGGAGTCGATCTGGCCGGCAGCGAGGCCGATATCGTGGGGATATCGCAGACCTCCGTCAAAGCGCTCCCGCCGGATGTGGCCGCGCCCATGGTCATGCGGCTGTTCCCTTCCCAAGTACCAGTAGCCGTCTTACAAGTCGAATCCGATATTCAGACACCGGCGGAGCTCTATAATCTCTGCGTCATGCGAATTCGACCCATGCTCGTCACCATACCCGGCGCGATCCTGCCGCACCCTTACGGGGGCCAGGACATGCAGGTCATGATCAATGTCGACCAGCAGAAAATGATGGCCCGTCACCTCACCACGGAAGACGTGCACCAAGCGATCGAGAGACAGAATCTCGTGCTGCCAGGCGGGGACATGAAGATCAAAGAGACCGACTGGCTTGTTCTGACGAACGCATCCCCGTTGAAGATTGAAGAGTTTGACGACATTCCGATCAAGCGAGACGGCAACGCGTACGTCCACCTGCGCGACGTCGCCACGGTTCGCTTGGCCGGCCGGGTACAAACGAACTCTGTGCTGGTCGACGGCAAACAGGCCGTCATCGTCGTCGTCATGAAGAGCAGTGAGGCTTCGACCATCGATATCGTGGATGGAATCAAAAAAATGATCCCGCGCATCACGGAGGTCGTGCCTGCCGATGTGAAAGTGAGTCTCATCAGCGACTCCTCGGAATTCGTGAAGGAGGCCATCGCTGATGTGGTGCACGAAATGATCATCGCCGCCTTGCTGGTCGGCTTCATCGTGCTGCTGATGCTCGGCTCCTGGCGTCCGACGGTCATTGTCCTCACCTCGATCCCGCTCTCCATCCTCAGCTCCATCATCGCCCTCCATCTGCTCGAAGAATCGATCAATATTATGACCCTCGGTGGATTGGCGCTGGCTGTCGGCATTCTCGTCGACAACGCCGCGGTCATGATCGAGAATATCGACACCCACCTCGCCATGGGGAAGCCGTTAGAGGAGGCGATCATCGATGCCGCCAATCAGATCATGCTGCCGACGTTCGTCGCCACACTGGCCATCACAATCGTGTGGGTTCCACTGTTCCATTTAAGCGGGATTGCCGGTTGGGTGTTTCCGGCGATGGCCGAGGCGGTCGTCTTCGCGATGCTGGCATCTTTTATCTTGACCTACACCCTCGTGCCGACCATGGCGAAGTATATTCTGAAGGTTCATCACGCGACTGGCTCTGGCGGCGGTGTCTTTGCTCGTTTCCAACAGGGATTTCAGAATGCCTTCGACCGATTCCGAGATGGCTACGCCGCACAACTTGAGCGGGTGGTCACCCATCGTGTGGGTTTCGTCGCGATCGCCATGGTGCTCTCCCTGGGGTCGCTCGTGCTGTTTTACTTCAACGGCCAAGAGTTTTTCCCCCAGATCAAGGGAGGGGTGTTGCAGATGCACATGCGGGCGCCGCTCGGGTTGCGGATTGAAGCCGCCGGGCGAATTGCCTCTCTCGTCTCAAACAATATCAAGGAGATGCTGCCCGGTAACGTCGAAACGATTGTCAGTAATTGCGGTCTTCCGGTCGGAGCGCATAACCTCGCCTTCATTCCATCCCCAACGATCGGCACGCAAGATTGCGATCTGACCATCGCGCTGAAGGATCATGAGTCACCGGTGTGGGAACTTCGGACCATGCTCCGCAAAGGGTTGTCGGAGCGCTATCCAGGAACGGAATTCACGTTTCAGCCGGCCGATCTGACCGATAAGATTCTGAATTTTGGCTCGCTCGCGCCGATCGACCTGCAGGTCAACGGGCCGGACCTGTATGCCAATTATGCGTATGCTCAAAAATTGGCGGGCAAATTCCGCCAGATCCCCGGCGCCGCCGACGTCTATATCTATCAAACGATGTTTCAGCCGACTATTCTGGTCGAAGGTGACCGGAGATTCGCTCTCGGCATGAATCTGAGCCAGAGAGACTTTGGCTTCAACATGCTCCTGGCAACGGCCGGCAGCCAGCAGATCGATCAGAAATATTGGCTCGACCGTTCGACACAACAGTCGTATCGACTGAATGTCTATACCCCTCAACCACAGTTGTCGAGCATTGGAGATCTCAAGACCATCCCGGTCGCTCCAGAAATGCGCGAGCATGCGGAAGGTGAGGAAGAAAACCTGCAATTGCTCGGCAATCTCACCAAACTCTCCTTGGTCGGGACACCGGGTGTGGTGACGCACCGGAATCTCCTGCCGATGATAGACCTTTTGGTATCGGCGGAGGGACGCGATCTCGGTGGTGTGCTGGCGGATGTCCGGAAGATAACGGAGAGCATGAAAGACGAGCTGCCGCGCGGTGCGGAAGTTGAAATTCACGGCCAATCCGAAGTCATGCACGACGCCTTCGTCGAACTCGGCGGTGGCCTCCTCATCGCCATCTTGCTGGTCTATCTCCTGATCGTCGTCAATTTCCAATCCTGGCTCGATCCCTTCATCATTATTACGGGCTTGGTGGGCGCGTTCGCGGGTATCGCGTGGGCGCTGTTCACGACGCAGACATATATTTCGGTGCCGGCGATGACGGGGGCCATCATGACGATGGGCACGGCCACCGCCAATTCGATCCTGCTCGTTGCCTACGCGCGTGAGCGACTGGCTGTCCACGGTGACGCGCTGCGAGCCGCGGTCGAGGCTGGGAAAGCCCGTATTCGTCCGATACTCATGACCGCCGCTGCGATGATTATCGGCATGCTCCCGATGGCGCTGGCCAATTCCCAGAATGCGCCGCTGGGGCGAGCCGTCATGGGTGGATTGACAGTTGCGACCCTGTTCACACTGTTTTTTGTCCCCTGCGTCTATGCCATGGTCTACCACCGGCGAACTGTTCTCCAAAAGGAGCATGCCTAACATGAACAAGGCTATTCTCATTCTAGTCGTCTGCGTGGGGCTCGCGTTTCTCGTGTACCGGTTTGCCGCAAACCAGCAAGACGCCGCCGCCTTGCAGAAGGACACCTCGGAAGCGGCCATCACTCCGGTGTCCCTCACGCATGCCAAGACGTCAGCTCCTACCGACACCATTACGCTCCCCGGCAATATTGTCGGTTGGAACGAGGCGCCCATCTATGCGCGTGTCGAAGGCTACGTGAAGGCGTGGCACGCGGACTTCGGCCATGAGGTGAAAAAAGGCCAGGTCCTCGCCGAAATTACCACGCCGGATCTCGATGCCGAATACCGACAGGCCATTGCGGATCTGGAATCCGAACGTGCCAAGAATGCGCTGGCTGACCTCACCGCCAAGCGCTACCTGGCCATGCGAGAAAACCACGCGCTCTCCGAGCAAGCCATTTCAGTTCAACTCGCGGAGGCGAAGGCCCAGGCGGCGAAAGTCAGGGCAGCGGAGCAAAAGGTGAAGAACATTGAGGCGTTCATTGGGTTTAAACAGATCACGTCTCCCTTCGACGGGGTCGTGATCCAGCGGAATATCAATGTCGGTGACTTGGTGAGCAAAGAGGGCAATCTCAACACCCCCAACGCAAAAGGCAACCTCTTTACCGTGGCCGTGGTCGATAAGTTGCGACTCTATGTGAGCGTGCCGGAAGCCTTCGGAGCCTTCCTTGGTCCCGGTCTGACGGCCGATGTGACCGTACCGCAACTCCCCCATCGCCATTTTACTTTCAAGTTTCTGACCGTGGCGAAGGGGTTCGATGTGAACACACGCACTGCCGTCACGGTCTTTACCATCGAGAACAACGACCGGGTACTCTGGCCCGGCTCCTATGCCAACGTTCATCTGACCGCTCCTGTGGACAGAGGGGTGATGACCATTCCAACGAGCGCGTTGGTCTTTCAGGAGCATGGTACGCAGGTGGCTATCGTGGGAGAGGATGATCGGCTTCACTTCAAACCGATCACCGTCGACAAAATCTTCGACAACTACATCGAAGTCACTGAGGGCCTCTCCCCGGACGACCGTATTGTGAATAATCCGAGTGCCGCGTTGCTCGAAGGAGACAAGGTGCGAATTGTCACGGCGGCAACCGGGTACGACATCGTGAATCCAACAGCGGTTAAATCAACAGCGGGTAGTCCACCAGCGGTTAGTCCCACAGCGAAACATGTCGGAGGCGATTGAATGAAAGGCGCGCGAATCGAAACTTGCATGGTCACATCTCTCCCATGCTCCCTTAGCGATATGGACGCTTCTTTGCAAACGGTCCAGCAGTGGTGACAGACACCTGGCCTGCCTGGTTCAGGCGAAGTGGTTTCTTGCTGGTGATCTTCAGTCTGTCGGCTTGTAGTTGGTTCCCGGCTGTTGACCTGGCGCCTAAGTATGAGCCGCCACAATACGTCGTGCCTGACTCATGGCATGGCTCAAGTCCCTTCGTGAAGGTGACGCCGTCGGATGATCAGCTCCGACCGGATTGGTGGAAGCTGTTCGGCGATCCAGTCCTGGACAGCTTGATCGAGCAAGCTATTGCTGCCAATCCGGATCTTCAAGCCGCAGCCGAACGTTTTGTGCAGGCCCGCGATGAGATGATGAAAGCCCGGTCGGAGTACCTTCCTCGGATCGGCACAGGTTTCGAGGCCTCACACAATAGACAGTCGGATCACAGACTCTTTCGTCCTGAATTTAGTCACACCCAAGAAGCCTCTGTAATACTTGGAGGCCTTGCATCGTGGGAGCCAGATTTCTGGTCGCGCCTCCGGAATGCCACCAGGGTGGAGACCTATCGCGCCGAGGAACGTGCCGCCGATTGGGCGCTCGCGCGCCTGAGTCTGCAGGCGGAAATTGCCTCGATTTACTTCATGGTCCGCGGCCTCGACGCCCAGGAGGCGGTCTATACCCAATCGATTGCCCTCTACAACGATACGCTCAGGCTGACCAAGACCCAGTATGCCGGGAAGATCGCGTCGGCGCTCGACGTCGCCCGTATCGAATCGTTGTTATTCAGCACTGAGACAAAATTGGCGCAGATTCAAGGTCAACGCCAAGTGGGTGAACAGGCCATCGCCATCCTGCTCAATAAGGCGCCTGGTAGCTTCACGCTTGAGCCGGAGGACGAGCTTCGAGTCGCAAAGTTCACGATTCCTGCAACGCTCCCTGCTACCTTGCTTGAGCGCCGGCCCGACGTCGCCGCAAGCGAGCGGCGAATGGCGCAGGCGAACCGCGCCATCGGTATCGCCCGTTCCGCATTTTTCCCCAATATATCGTTCCGATTCGGCGGCGGGTACGAGAATAGCGGCTTCGTCGATCTGTTCAAGCTGGCCAACACCTTCTGGTCCTATGGCTCTCTTATTGATCTACCGATCTTTCAGGGAGGCTACCGACGCGCGCAATTACAACAGACATGGTCGGCCTATCGCGAGACGGAGGATCTGTACCGTTCGACCGTGCTCAACGCGTTTCGGGAAGTCGAGAACAATTTGAGTCTGACGAACCGGCTGACGGTCGCTGCAGATCGGCAGGACGCTTCAGTGGGGGCAAATCTCAAGACACAGCAGCTCACGCTTGAACTGTACCGGGGCGGCCTGGCTAACAGCCTTGAAGTGATTTTTGCCCAGGTCAACACGCTCTTGGCGCGCATCGACTTGGTGCTCATCAAGACAGAACTGCTGAGGTCCTCCGTCACTCTCGTTCGAGCCTTTGGTGGGGGATTTGATCGTAATCAACTACCTTCCGATGACCAGATTCAGCCATTCAAGACGTTTCAATATTCTGATCTCGAGAAACCAGAGCCGGCTGGGGGGATCGACGTCAATACAGGTGGATCAAAGCTGCCCTACAATGATCTGACGAAACCCAATGTTCCCTGATTCATCGCTCGCACACCTCGAATGCGTTTTTATGCGCACCATGACGGATTGCCCGCCGTGCGTACGTTGACCAGACTGTCACCCGCCATAAGCAGGAAGAGGTAATCATGAAATCGACGACCAGTCTGACAGTGATCCTCGCGATCGTGCTGTATGTGTTCCCGTTGACGAGCCACGCAGCAGACGTGCCTGGTGTCCCCCCGGAAAAAGTCGCAGACTATATCCATGCTGTTATTGAAAGCCACCGGGCCTTCTACACGACTCATGTCGTCGAGCGTTTAGAGGAGCAGGGAGGAATCAAAGTGGATGGAGAATGGCGCGCGCATAAGAACACGTTACCGTTACCACAACAGTTCGTGACCGATTCAAGCAACATGTTCACAAAATTGACGGGGCTCCGTTACCGATTGATCAGTCTGTGGCCGATTAATCCAAAAAATCGCCCACGCGATCAAGCCGATAAAAAAGGCTTAGAAGCTGTGGGTAAGCAACCGGAACAGCCTGTCACTCGTACAATCCAGATCGATGATCAAACCTACTTTCATGCGATTTATGCTGATACGGCTGTGAGTCAGGCTTGCGTTGCCTGCCATAATACCCATCCCAATAGTCCGAAGAAGGATTTTGTAATAGGTGAAGTTATGGGTGGCTTGGTCATTGAATTCCCGCTAGGAAATCAGTGATTCCCACTCATAAACAGTCACAAAACCCTCGTGATTGTGAAGCCGGATGCCTTGTGTGGCAAAGACAGACCAATGATCCCTTCCCAGTTGGCCCGGTGACCGACACACTGTCTCACGGCTAGCAGTTTATCAACAAACTGTTAGGAAGGAGAAATGGTACGCCCATGAAAGCTCTCATCATTGTAGCCCGGGAGTCTATGTTAACTGACTTGGAGGAGTTCCTGCAGAGTCATGGTGTGACGGCATATA
>JAKDNQ010000140.1 GCA_030456405.1 Nitrospira sp. | reverse complement strand
GTGCAAATCAGGTGCATCGCGCTTTGGGCGGCTATCTCGTGACGACACTATCTAGGCCAAGCGCAAGCCGAATGGTATAAGGTTTCATTTTTCGCTTATAGGCTATTTGCCATTTGGTAATCGCTGATTGCGACCCCGCTCCTCGCGCGCTCAGTTTACCTGTTCAATCGCTTTCGGACGCAACTGACAACGCATCCATCTATTTCACGCTAATGATCACTTTGTTGATCTTTCCAGTGAACTCATTCTCTCCCTTGGCGTAGTCGTGACTTACCGTACTATAGAGGTCCATGCCTAAATCAGCGGTCTCGACGCCGAAAATGAAGGGGATCGTTCGTTCGAGTCTGCCGGAGCCGACCTGTTTGCCGTTGATCGAGATCGTACCCGTGCCGCCCTTGCCAAAGCCACCGCCGTCATAGACGAAATCATAGGTGACAGTGACAGGGCCGGCGGGCAGGGCTTCGCTGGACGTAATGGTCGTGACCTTGCCCAGGAAGTTATACGCAAACGTGGGTTTGCCGTCTTTGACGAACAAGCTCCAGCCGGAGTGCGAGCCGCCCTGGGCGACAATGACGCCCGACGTGCCGCCGGACTCCAACTCGGCCGTGATCGAGGAGCTGCGGTTCTTGATGTCGATGAAGGCATTCTCTTTCATCCCGATCATGCCCGGGTACAGCGCCAGCGACGTTCGCCCTCCCATGTAATCGGGACGCCCGGCCAGGGTCGCGTTGAATCGCTCCTGCGCGCGATCGTCGAGCGGCAGCACGTTGTGTTTGATCGCCTCCGTCATGAAGGCCGCCTGCATCTCCTTGAGCTTTTCCGGATACTTCGCCGACAGGTCGGTGGAACAGCTAAAGTCTTCCGTCGTGTTGTACAGCTCCCATTTGTCGTCGGCGTAAGAAGTGGTGCGCGGTTTCGGCTCCCATGCCACCTTGTGCAGGGTCGCGGCGTACCAGCCATCCTTGTAGATGCCGCGGTTCCCATAGATCTCGTAATACTGGGTCGTATGAGCCGACTTCGCCTGGGCGTTATCGAATGAGTTCATCATGCTCACGCCTTCGATGGGCTTTTGTACCACGCCATTGACCGTCTTCGGTTGCGGCAGCCCCGCTGCTTCAAGCACGGTCGGGGCAACGTCGATCACGTGGTGATATTGGCTGCGTATCTCACCCTTCGCCTTGATCCCTTTCGGCCAGGACACGATCGCGCCATTGGTCGTGCCTCCATATTGCGTATGGAGCTGCGAATAGGAGAACGGCGTGTTGTCCGCGAACGACCAGCCGGCCGGTGGCGTCATCGCAGAGTGCGGCCCACCGACCTCGTCGAGAGTCTCGATCAGGTACTGCAGCGTCTCCGGCGACCGGTTGAACGTGCTCATGGTGTTGAACACGCCGAGCCGTCCGCCGTTGGGGGTCGCGCCGTTGTCGCCCGTGACATAGATGATCAGGGTGTTGTCCAACACGCCCGCGTCTTCGATGGCCTGCACAACCCGGCCGATCTCGTGATCGGTCAGCTCGGCAAACGCCGCGAAGAGCTCTTGATATCGTGTCGCGACCTTTTTCTCATCGGCGGTCAGTGTGTCCCAATTCGGCGCAATGTCGGCTTTCGCCGTGAGCTTGGTGTTTTGCGGGACGATGCCGAGTTTCTTTTGTCGCGCCAGGATCTCCTCGCGGTATGTGTCCCACCCCTGATCGAACTTGCCCTTGTACTTGTCCCGCCACTCTTTAGGCAGCTGAACCGGGTCATGCATGCCCTGGGCCGGGTAGTACATAAAGAACGGCTTGTCGGGATTCAGGGACTTCTGCGCCTTGATCCATTGGATCGCACGGTCGGCAAGATCGGTCTGATAGTAGTAATTCGGGTCCTTCGACGGAGTGACCAACGTTGTATTGTCGTGAGCCACCGGCGAGTACTGGTCCGATTCGCCGATCACGTTGCCATAGAACTTCTCGAACCCGAGGCCCGTGGGCCACTGGTCGAACGGCCCCGTGAGGCCGCTTTCCCACGGCACATATTCGTGGGACTTGCCGAACATGGCCGTGCTGTAGCCGTTGTGCTTCAAGATCTTTGCGAGGGGCGCCACATTGTTTGGAAGGATGGACGTCTGACCTGGAAAGCCCGTGGCCATTTCCGAAATGGTTCCCATGTTGGCGCTATGGGGATTGCGGCCCGTGAGCAGCGCCACGCGGCTCGCCGAGCAAATCGGCGCCGTATGAAAATTGTTGTAGATCAATCCGTTGTTGGCGAGGCGCTCCAGGGTCGGCATATTTATCACACCACCGAACGGCTTGGAACCGGCGTACCCGAAATTGTCGAGGAGGATGACCATCACATTGGGTGCGCCCTTCGGCGCCTTAACTTCAAATATCGGCGGAGCCTTCACATGGCGGGCATCGAGCTCGGTGATCGCCGGATACACCGGTTCCGTGATTGGCAGCGCCATCCGGTCGATATCGGCGGCCTGCGCATGCCACGCCACTGTCAGCACTGTCATGAAAGCGCCAAGCACAAACCCGACTGTGCGGAGTCTCCTTCTTCCCTTCATGACGAATTCCTCCATTCGAAGTTGTTTGCGCTATACAATCAAGACCAGGTCCAGCAAGAACCCGTGACGGACGCGCCTCAGTCGACCAGCACTATCTTGTGCGCCATTTCGTTTCACCTCAAACCTCCATGGAACGTAGTGCTCCTCATGGCGATGGCCTCCAACGTAAGGGGAAGGACCCGAGGTCTTGTTCGATCCCTCCCGCCTTACGAGGGGGTCTTCTCTCCTCCAGGACCGAAAGTGACCCCTTGAGATCCCCAATTGAAGGTGAAGGCGAAGAAGTGCATCATCACGTTCGGAAACTCACCGGTGACTTGGCCGGCCAAGGGCCCGCGGTTTTGAGATACCGGAGTATCACCGGTGTATGAGAGTTCATAACTGAAGCCCAGTTTGACTGTCGGTTTCATTAACCAATTCACGCCTCCCCCGAACTTATATGTTGAACCGACCGGCGCGCTCAATGTCCGATCTTGATCGTTGACCATCGAAGAATCATAGGCGAAGCCCCCGTTCAGCAGCCATTCGGGAGCCAGCCGGTGTTGACCTCCGATTGCGACATGATAGGTGTCCTGGTAATTGATGGCGGTCGTCGCCGAGACTGTCGCCTGGTTGACCAGGCTGACGTCCACTTTGCCGAGCTGGCTCCAATTTTCCCATCCGAAGTTTCCCATGATTGCAGTGCGGTCCGATAACTCATGGTACGCGCTGACCATCACGTGCTGCGGCACTGTAATGCCCAAGTCCAGCCTTGTATTACGAAGCCCTCCAAAGATGGCTTCGTTACCAGGCCCGAGACCGCCCAAACTTGGATCGTCGGAGAAATTCAGCTTAATGGGAGAATAGTACGTGACACCGAAGCGAGTTCCTTGGTGCGGCTCCAGCAGGACACCGAACTGACCACCGACCCCCACCGTCGTATCTTTTATTTGCAGTACGCCATCGTTGGGTCCCAGGTTGTTGACCGCAGAGGTGTACTTCAGATATCCAACCATGATGTTTGGACCACCCCCGATAGAGACGTATTCATTCACCTGGTAGCTTGCCACCGGCGCAAAGGTCACACCGACCAGCGCCGTATCCTTCAGGTAATAACGGCCCGCCCAGTCGCCGTCATACTTCAGGCCAAGACCGAAGTTTTGCACCATGCCGATTCCGACTTTGATGTCCTTATTGAGACTGTGCACATAGAAGCCGCTCCCACCCGGAGCCACGCCGATCGGATTACCGCCGCCGCCACCACCGAAGGTGGCCTGGCTCGGACTAAAACTGCTCTGAAAGTACAGTATCTGCAAACCTTGCTGAAATTGATTGCCTTGGAGGCGACTCATCCCGGCCGGATTCTTGAACAGGGTGGAGGCATCCTGCGCGCGCGCCGCCCATCCTGCGCCCGCGAGGGCCACATCCTCCGTACCGAATTCCGTCAGGAAGAATCCGCCGGCTTCGCTCGCCTCTGTCAATGCTAAGATCATGATGACCGTCGCCACCGCAGAGATTAGTTTTTGAAACATTCTCACCTCGTTCATTTTTAAATGACAGCCAGCTCCCGGCTATCTAGGGAAGGTCTGATTTATTCTCCGCTCGTGAGTGCTACAGGGAGCACATCACGGATGAGGAGGCGCACCCTATGAAGCAGCAGACATTTGCCGAGGTCTCGTTTGAACGGTATCGCAAGCCCACCCGCCGGGAACGGTTTGGTGCCCCCGATACGAATTGAACGTACGACAAACGGTTTAGGAAACCGCTGCTCTATCCAACTGAGCTACGGGGGCGTGGCTTGAATGTAGCCTACTCACGGGTGGATTGGAAGAGAGGATTGAGGGCCGTGAACCTATCTCAATTTTGTTGACCTTACGGTCTGTCGAGCTTCGGTAACGTGCAGGACTGACGGAGTTGACAATCAGATCGCTACCTTAGTGAGATCGTTACTGATGACTCACGGAAAGATACATGGTGACACGGCCATTTTTCTTTACGTCAATGAAGTACACCCTGATCGCCGAATTCGTTCCTGGTGTATTGGCCATAAACTTATCGGTCTTGGTGAACAACTCTGCGTCAGTGTCCCGATCAAGGTCCGTTCCGGTCCACCCATCAGGCAGGCTGGCGCGCAATCGTTTCACGATATCCTTCACCGCTTCGTCAGCTTCCGACCTGTCTGAATATTTGAACATACAACTCCACCTAGCTCCCTCAGCCTCGTCCTTGTCCCTCACCAGACATTGCTTGGCACCGGCAAAGGTCATGTTGGGTCGCCATGTTGTCCCATTATCATCGACAGCTTTATGTCCGGTGCGTAACGTTTTGAAGTCTCCTGAGGAGGCTGCAAGAACAGCATGAATCACCTCACGGTCATCTTTCCCGGTAGTGCCACCCGCAACTTGGGAGTTATCGGACGGACAACCCTTCCCACTACAAGTGATTCCGTACATCGTATGGATCCACTTTATCTTCGAGCGAAATCGTTCGAAACTGACCTCATATTGACCGTCATTGTCTCCTGACATGTCCATGTTTGGTTGGTAGGGATTCCCTATCCAGAGGAAGCGGTCGTCTTCGAAGGGAAACGGATCATTCACAATCAGCTTGAGGTTGCCGGAGCGATCGTCATAGCCAACGATAAGAGCCGTATGTTGAGAAATTCCATCTATCTTGAAACCGGACGGGGACACTCCGGCGACAATCGGGCGGCCCTCATTAATCTCTTGCTTCACTTCCTCTTCGGAAAGGCTGCCGACCTTCGATTGGGCTGCCAGTGCGACATCGCCAGCCGCACCGCCACGTGTAGCCAGTAATGAGTACTGCTGAAGCACATTCGTCATGGTGGATTCATCGTCGGCCGGGAGATCGCATTTCACGCAATTCGGCATCCCTGGGCAAAGGTTCCTGGTCTGCACGATCCCGCACTGATAGTCTGTCCGGTGAACAGCGGGTACATAATAATATTTGAAGACCATCTCTCCCACGGCTGCCCAGCACCAGCTCGGGCGTTCCTGAAACACCGGAGGAATATGTAGCCTCACCTCTCCTGCGATGGTCGGAGCGATTGGGGCCAACAGAGCAAGACAGAGCCCGACTCCATATGCTGCCATCCTATATTTCACTGGTTTCGATTTCTTCATTCTTACTCCTGTTTGCTCGCGTCACGAACTTCTCATCCAGCTGATCGCCCCGCCCGATCTCCATTTTTATTATATGGGATTGAGGTGTGTCTCCGATAGGCACGGGTTAAGGACGGCGCGAAGCTTCTTGACGCAGATCAACAGCGTTGATGGGTCGTCGTCTACAACCAGTATCGTTTTCGAGGAGGTTGGGGATATCGATACCTCTGTGTCCATAAAGACCTCCGAGCTCGGACAGATACTGGACCATGTGAGCCCATCGTTGTGTCCATCCGTAGCCGATGCGCTGAGTCTGAACGGGGGCCCAGCAGAAAACAGGGCCTGCAGGGTGCTCAAAAAGGCCGTCCAGCAAGGCCGCAGCCGACGAAAGCACCGGAGCAACTGTCTTGGTTGTCAAGCCTGCTGGACATTGGCTCGCCATGGCG
>JAKDNQ010000533.1 GCA_030456405.1 Nitrospira sp. | reverse complement strand
TCGCGGCAAAAGGGTTCAACGGCACGACCACAAAAGAAATCGCCAAAGCGGCAGGTGTGAGCGAAGGGTTAGTCTTCAAATACTTCCCGACGAAGCGGACGCTCTACGCCGCAATTCTGGCAGAAAAAGTGACCGTCACGGAGCTGCTTGAAGCCGTAGAGGCGGCGGCCAAAAAACACGACGACCATCGCGTGTTTACGATGATTGCGAGCTATCGCATTCGCCCCGGTGTCGAGTCGACGCTCTTACGACTCCTCTTGTTCAGCGCCCTCGAAAGGCACGAACTCTCCGAGATGTTCTTCGGAAAACACCATAAAGTGTTCTACGATCACCTCGCTGCTTACATTCGCACCAGAATCGCCGATGGTGCGTTTCGCCCGGTCGATCCCCTCTTGGCAGCTCGCGCGTTTGTCGGGATGGTCGTTCATCACCGCCTACTCCATGAGATCTTTGGAGTTCCGATGCATCAATCCCATGAGGACACAGTGGCAAGCTACGTTGATCTCTTTCTCGGCGGGCTGATCAAGACACCGACTCACCGCAAGCTGTCGGGTAGACGTTCGCCATGAATCCTCTGAAACAACATCCGATCGTTACGCTTGGAGCGATCATTTTTTTTGCGGTCACGGCCCTTGTTGTGTTTCGCTTCAGCAGCGGCGCCAAGACTGACACCCGCAAACTCCGCCTCATCACTGTCGCCACCGTGGCGCCGATGAAACAGGATCTCGACATTCGCCTGACGTATACCGCCGATATTACCCCCAACCAATCGGTCAATCTGTTCTCGCGGGTCGACGGTTACATCGCCAAGGTCTACGTCGAGAAAGGCGACTTGGTGAAAGCCAGCCAGATCCTGATCGAGATCGATCACTCGGATTATCGGCATGCCGTCAACCAAGCCAAGGCAAACCTGGCTGCTGCCAGAGCAAGAGTGGCGCAGCAGAACGCCAGTGTCCGCAACACCACCCTCACGCTCAATCGGATGCAGGCGCTGATCAAAGACCAGTTTGTCTCGCAGCAAGATCTGGATAATGCACAGGTCGCATATGAAACGGCATCGGCGGCACTCGACTCGCTTCGTGCACAGGTCCAGCAGATGGAAGTCGCCTTGGCGCAGGCTGAGACAAACCTGGCCTACTCGTATATCCGTGCGCCCTTTGCAGGTTATGTGGCCGAGCGCAATCTTGATCTCGGCTCCTATGTCAGCGGGACAACAGGCGGCACCTCTACCATGTCACGAGGGATTCTTATTCTTCATGAGATCCAGACAGTCCGCATTCTGATCGAAGTCGTCGAAAAAGACGTTCCGCTCATCCAGGTGGGTCAAAAGGCAGAAGTTCGCGCTGAGGCCTATCCCGATCGCCTCTTCGAGGGCACCGTCACCCGTGTCGTTCAGGCGCTGAATCGAGCCACCCGCACGATGACGATTGAGGTGGATCTCCCCAACAAAGACCATGTCTTGAAAGGCGGCATGTTTGCCCGTGTAGAGGTTCTCGTCGGCACTCATCGAAACGCGATCCAGATCCCAATTGATGCAGTGAGCCGATTGGAAGACTCCCAATATGTCTATATCGTGCAGGAAGGAAAGGCCCAACGGGTATCGGTAGAAATTGGAGTTCGCGACGAAAACCGAGTGGAGATCACCAGGGGCCTGGATGGGTCAGAGCAGGTGATCATTTCCGGAAAAGACCTCGTGCACGACGGCACCCCCGTGCAGACGC
This sequence comes from Nitrospira sp., assembly GCA_030456405.1. The sequence continues at coordinate 418 of JAKDNQ010000533.1, read as the reverse complement.
AACCGCTTCAACCGGTGAGGCGTGAAGGGTAAGGGGTAAGGAGTTGAACACGACGAACGTCAGAGATCTCCTCAATCAAACCGACACCTGCCATTCCTCACGCCTTACGCCTTACCCGCTATGTGGCTGACCCTCCTCGCGCTTCGCAACCGCATCGGCATCCTGATGTTGTCGCTTGCCATGGTGATCCTAGGCGCCACTTCCGTACAGCGGCTACCGGTCGATCTCTTTCCACAGATCCAAGTGCCCGTCGCCTTCGTCGGCGTCATCTATAAAGGCGCGCCCCCGCTCGACATCGAGCAGAGTGTCGTCTATCCCATCGAGAAAGCCGTCAGTTCTGCGTCGAATGTCGACCATGTCGAATCGTTCGCCAAGCAAGGCATCGGCGGGGTGCAGATCTGGTTCAACTGGGGCGCGG
>JAKDNQ010000532.1 GCA_030456405.1 Nitrospira sp. | reverse complement strand
AACCCGCGTGAGCCGCAATGCACCATCACCACAATCTGTTCGTGACCTGTGATCCCGAACGCCGCTGCCGCGACCGGATCGAATATCCGATCATTTGAAACCACCTGGACTTCGAGATAGTGATTGCCGGATCCCAACGTTCCCAGCTGATTCATACCTCGGGTCATCGCGTGGTCGGTCACGGTCGACGGATCGGCCCCCTCGATACATCCCCCTTCTTCCATGCGGGCGAGATCCCGGTGCCATCCATATCCATGTTCGATAGACCACTTGGCCCCATGAGTCATTACCCGGCCGAACTCTTTCTTCGAGAGACGAACGTCCCCACTAGCTCCGACGCCGGCTGGCACTCTCCGAAAGAGTTCAGTCATGAGCCGTTCTAGGTGGGGCTGCACGTCCGCCAACGTCAGGTCCGTCCGAATCAGCCGCATGCCGCAATTGATGTCGTAGCCGACACCGCCAGGGGAAATAACTCCCTCGCCCACATCGAATGCTGCGACCCCGCCAATCGGAAATCCATAGCCCCAATGTCCATCAGGCATACAGAGCGCATACCGGCTGATGCCAGGCAGGCACGCCACATTGGTGACTTGATCGAAGACCCCTGAGTCCATGGCCTGAAGAATCTCCCTCGTCGCATAAATCCTGGCCGGCGCCAGCATGCCGGGCTTTTCAGAAACAGGGATTTCCCAAATCTCATCCGTAATCCGATTGACCCTCATGTCGGTGTTGAGGCTCATGTCAAGATGGTCTATTTGGTCTATCTCGTCTGCTTGGTCTATCTGGTCTATGATGTTTCACTCAGCACTCAGCACTTTTCTCAGACGTCGAGCACCACACGCGCCTTCCAGCGATCGCCCGTCTGCTTGAGTTCGTAGAGATGCTTCGTGACCCCTTTGACATCGGCATGGAGTTCTTGTGCCTGCCGATCCACCGGAGCGCCGATCAGCCGCGCGCGCAAGAGCCAGGGATCGTGTTCATGCGTGAGAGTAAGCGGCGCCGCTCGATAGACGACCCCTGCTGCGTCCTTCCAATAGACCACTTCCGACAACCAGTCGAACAACAGCGCCGACGGATCCACATCGCTCAGTTCTATCGCACGCTCCCATTCCTCCGACACCGTGGAAGGATTCGCCATAGTCGCTAGAACGGCCTGCGTCGCGCCGCGAAAGACCTCTTCGAGTGACTCCCCTTCTGCTTCAAAACCGATATCGGCCAGGGCAATATCTTCGAGAAATCGAAAGGTCCAAGCCATGGGTGTTAGGCCTGCGGCGTGGCACGTCGCACTCGCTCGATGAGCGCACGGACGTGACTGAGCCCAGGGAACCCGTGTCCAAAAGGATTGGGGATTTTCCCTTTGAGCAACATCTTTATACCAAGAGGCAAAACACGCAACAAAGCACGCGGCGCAAATCCAACCACTTTCAGCGGCATGATGGCTTCGTTCAATCGCCCTTGCTGCTCGATCAGCTCGGTAAAGCCAAGGATGTGGCGCGCACCGCCGGCTGTCGTCAACCCTCGTTCGAGCGAGGCGCGTCGCAACCGGATAATCGCCTCCATCGGTTTGACATCTTTCGGGCAGACCTCGACACAGAAGTTGCAGCGTGTGCAATCCCAGATTCCATGTTCGTCTTGGAGAGCCGAAAGTCTCGCCCGTATCGATGCATGAGACTCGCGCGGATCGGAGAGGAACCGGTCGGCCTTCGCCAAGGCAGCAGGGCCAAGAAACCCCTTCGAGACTTCATGCGTGGTACAAGCCGCAACACAAGCGCCGCACATGATGCAGGCATCCACATTGTGAAACTGCGGATTGGCATGGTGCTGAGCCTGAGCGGGCATCCCTTCATGAGAAGGGCGAACTCCAGACACCAGCCACGGATGCACGTCGTGGATCTTTCCCCAGAACGACGCCATATCCACGACCAGATCCTTGATCACCGGCAAGTTGCGGAGCGGCGCGACCGCGATGCGCCCATGCCGTTCGAGTTCTTCACGGAGGGAGGTGCGGCAGGCCAACTTCTCACTGCCGTTGATCGTCATCGCGCAAGAGCCGCAAATCGCAGAGCGACAGGAATAGCGAAGCGCCAATGTTCCATCGCACTCATTCTTGATGCGAATCAACGCGTCAAGCACCGTCATCCCGCG